>JANLTL010000133.1:0-6578 GCA_031362905.1 Burkholderiales bacterium
AGCAGGCCTTCGGGTTTGGCTTCGAGCTTGGTAACTTTGGTTTTGAGGTAGATCGCTTCATAGCGCTTTTCGATGCGCTTGTGCAGGGGCTTGACCATGTCGCGGTCGGCGGCGGGGATGAGGCCGTCGGCAAATTCGACCACGGTAACTTTGGAGCCGAGCGCGTCGTAGACGCAGGCCATCTCGAGGCCGATGATGCCGCCCCCAATGACGAGGAGGCGGCGTGGAATGTCGACCAACTCGAGTGCGCCAGTGGAATCCATCAAGCGCTTGTCGTCATAGGGGAAGCCGGGAATCTTCGCCACTTGCGAGCCGGCGGCGATGATGCAATAGTCGAACGAGATTTTTTTGACGCCGTCTTTGGTGGCGGCTTCGAGCATGTTGGATGAGGTGAATTGGCCGACCCCTTCGACCACCGTGACCTTGCGGCCTTTCGCCATCGAGCCCAAGCCCTTTGTGAGCTTGCTGATGACGGACTCTTTCCAGCCACGCAGCTTGTCAATATCGACCTTGGCTTTGCCGAAGCTGACGCCGTTGTGTTCCATCTCTTCGGCTTCGGTGATGACCTTGGCGGTGTGCAGCAGGGCTTTGGACGGGATGCAGCCGACGTTGAGGCACACGCCGCCGAGCGTCGGGTAGCGCTCGATCAGGACAACCTTCTTCCCGAGATCGGCCGCGCGGAATGCTGCGGTGTAGCCGCCGGGACCGGCGCCGAGGACGAGGACTTCGGCGTGTAAATCGCCACGAGCAAATTTAGACTCGCCTGACGGCTCCGTCGGCCCGGAAGCCTTGGTGGGAGCGGGTGTAGAAGCAACAGTGGCTGAAGACGCGCTCTGGGAGCGGGTTTCAGCGGCGGGGGCACTGACGGAAGTGGGGGCCGATGAGGCAGCGGCGCCAGCGCCGTTCGCGGCTGCAGATGACGCGGCGGGTGCCGCAGCACTTGCAGCCTGGCCTGCCCCACTCACCTCGATCATGCCGATCACCACGCCGGTGTTCATCACATCGCCGAGTTTGACCGAGAGGCTGGTGATGACGCCGGCTTCGGGCGAGGGGATCTCCATCGTCGCCTTGTCCGACTCGACCGTGATCAGCGATTGTTCCTTCGCCACTGTGTCGCCCACCTTGACCAGCACTTCAATCACCGGCACATCCTTGAAGTCACCGATGTCGGGCACCTTGATGTCGATTGCGCTCATGTTTGCTCTACCTTGCCTTGATTTTGTGAACTGCCGTGTGCACCACGACCGGCCCTGATGAACTCTTGTCAAACTCGCAGCCGGCATTGGCGCCGAGTTCCGCCACTTCGCGCCCGCTCTTTGCCTTGTCCCAGCCTGCGTACATCGCACCGAGTGCAAATGCGCGCCCCGAGCCAATCGCCCAGAAGCGGTCAAAGGCGAACACTTCGCGATAGGAGTACACGCCGTAGATGCCTGACGGATTCGCCATCAGGATCACGTATTGCGAAGACTCGTAGGGATCGTCATCTTCTTCCTTCGTGTTAAGGAAGAAGTGTTCCTTCAACAGCGGGTGCAGACGCAGCATGGTGTCGAAAATTTCGGCCTTGCTGCCGAATGCCGGCTTCTCAATCTTCTTGAACGCGTGCTCGATCACGTGGTGGTGCGCACTCGAACCGGCGATGCCCATCCAGGTGTCCTTGACCTTGAAGATTTTCGGATTGGCTTCGTATTTCGCCGAGAGCCGCGTGTCCCCGAAGGTGGTCAAGCGGTCGGAAGCGATGGCAATCTGGCCGTTTTTTTTGGCTACGGTGATGGTGGTCATGAATCTTTGATGTGCGCTTGGATGTCTAGGAAAGGCGATTCGAAAGAACGAAGATAGAGATGCAGTGCGGGTCAGAACACCAGCCGGACGTCAGCATTGCGGCGTTGAACAGCCGCGTTCATTCCATGCTTGTGACGCAGCGGCGGCAGTGCGCGCACGAAAGAGCATGCGCCGGGCAGCTCGGCCCGCCAGCCGGTCACAGCAGCGTGCGCCGCATGTCGGTGAGCAAACCTCCCAGATGCGCGGCAAAGCGCGCCCCCGCCGCGCCATCGATCACGCGGTGGTCGTACGACAGCGACATCGGCAGCATCAGGCGCGGCACGAATTGCTTGCCGTCCCACACCGGCTTGATCGCTGACTTGGACACGCCAAGGATCGCGACTTCGGGCGCGTTGATGATCGGCGTGAACGACGTGCCGCCAATACCGCCGAGCGATGAAATCGTGAAGCAGGCGCCCTGCATGTCCGCCGGTTTGAGTTTGCCCTCACGCGCCTGCGCCGACAACTCGCCCATCTCTTTGGCAATCTCCAGAATGCCTTTTTGGTCTGCGCCCTTGAGCACCGGCACCATCAGGCCATTGGGGGTGTCGGCAGCGAATCCGATATTGAAATATTTTTTCAAAATCAGGTTGTCACCCTCGAGCGATGCATTGAAGTCGGGAAATTTTTTCAAGGCGGCGACACTTGCCTTGATGATGAAGGCGAGCATGGTGAGCTTGACACCTTGCTTCGCCATCGCCTCGCTGGTGGACTTGCGGAACTCCTCCAACTCGGTGACGTCGGCCTCGTCGTTCTGCGTGACATGCGGAATCATCGCCCAGTTGCGCGCGAGATTCTGGCCGGAGATTTTCTTGATCCGCGATAGCGGCACCGCTTCGGTCGCGCCGAATTTGGAGAAGTCAATCTTTGGCCATGGCAACAGTTGCAGGCCGCCACCCGCGCCACCCGAGGCGCCTGCAACGCCGGCAGATGCGGTCGCCGCTTGCGCGCCAGACATCACTTGCTTGACGAAATTCTGCACGTCTTCGTGAAGGATGCGCCCCTTGGGGCCATTGCCGGTGACGCGCACCACATCGACGCCCAGTTCGCGCGCGAACTTGCGCACCGAAGGCGAGGCGTGCGGGCGCTCGCCCGGTGTGCTTGTGATGGCCGGCAATGCCGCTGTGGGTGGCACTGGCGCGGCCGAAACCGCCACCACAGCTGCCACGGGAGCCGCTGCTGGTGCGGTTTTTGCGGGCATGGATGCCGAAACCGTTGGTGCGGGCTCTTTAGCGGCCGGTGCCAGTGTTGAAACAGCAGCAGCCCCCTCCTCCATAAGGGCGATCAACGAACCGCTGTTGACCACGTCGCCGATCTTGATCTTCAACTCCTTGATCACGCCCGCCGATGGCGCGGGAATCTCCATCGTCGCCTTGTCGGACTCGACCGTGATGAGTGAGTCTTCGGCCTTGACCGCGTCGCCCACCTTGACCAGGATTTCGATAATCGGCACATCCTTGAAGTCACCGATGTCGGGTACAAACACTTCTTTCACAGCCATGAGAGTCCTCTGCAATATCTGATCTGGTTTAGACCGTAGTCGGGTCGGACTTGGCCGGGTCGATGCCATATTTCTTGATCGCATCGGCCACCACCTTGGCTTCAATGGCGCCATCTTCGGCCAGCGCCTTCAAGGCCGCGATGGTAACGAAGTAGCGGTTGACCTCGAAGAAATGGCGCAGTTTTTCGCGCGTGTCGGAGCGGCCGAAGCCATCGGTGCCGAGCACCTTGCAGGTGCGGTGTTTACCGGCATCGCGTGGAATGAAGTTGCGGATGCCGTCACCGAAGGCCTTCATGTAGTCAGTCGAGATCACCACCGGGCCGGCGTGTTTTTCCAGGCAGGCTTCCACGTGCGATTGCTTTGGCTTGTCGGCCGGATGCAGCAGGTTCCAGCGCTCTGCCGCCAGGCCATCGCGGCGCAGTTCGGTGAAGGACGGGCAGCTCCACAGATCGGCGCCGACGCCCCAATCCTTCTCCAGCAACTCGGCCGCGGCCGCCACCTCGCGAAAGATCGTGCCTGAGCCGAGCAGTTGCACGGTGTGCTTCGCCTTGCTCGCGTTCTTGCGGAACAGGTACATGCCCTTGAGGATGTTCTCCTCGGCGCCTTTGGGCATCTCCGGGTGCTCGTAGTTCTCGTTCATCAGGGTAATGTAGTAGTACACATCTTCCTGCTGCTCGACCATGCGTTTCAAGCCGCGCTGCATGATGACAGCAAGTTCGTACTGATACGTCGGGTCGTACGAGACGCAATTGGGGATCGTCGCGCTCATCAGGTGCGAGTGGCCGTCTTCGTGTTGCAGGCCTTCGCCATTGAGCGTGGTGCGCCCGGCGGTCGCGCCGAGCAGAAAGCCGCGTGAACGCAGGTCACCTGCCGCCCACGCCAGGTCACCGATACGCTGCAGGCCGAACATCGAGTAATAAATGTAGAACGGAATCATGATCTGATTCGAGTTGGCATACGAGGTTGCTGCTGCCATCCAAGAACTGAAGGCGCCCGCCTCGTTGATGCCTTCTTCCAAAATCTGCCCGGCCGCGTCTTCGCGGTAATACATCACCTGGTCTTTGTCGACCGGGGTGTATTTCTGCCCCTCAGCCGAATAGATGCCGAGCTGGCGGAACAAGCCTTCCATGCCGAAGGTGCGCGCCTCATCCGGTACGATCGGCACAATGAACTTGCCGATGTTTTTGTCACGCAACAGTTGCGTGAGGATGCGCACAAAGGCCATGGTGGTCGAGATTTCGCGGCCTGCGCCTGAGGCTTTTAACTGCGCGTCAAACGCCTCCATGCCCGGCGCCGTGAGCGAAGTCGCCGCCTTCGGCCGCCGCTGCGGCAAATAGCCGCCGAGTGCCGCACGGCGCTCATGCAGGTATTGCATGATCGGGTCTTTTTCATCCGGCTTGTAGAACGGCAGCTCCTCGAGCTTGCTATCGGGCACCGGGATGTTGAAGCGGTCGCGGAAATCGCGCACCGTCTCCAACTCGAGCTTTTTGAGCTGGTGCGTCGGGTTCTTCGCCTGTCCCTGCTTGCCGAGGCCGTAACCCTTGATGGTCTTGGCCAGAATCACCGTCGGCTGGCCCTTGTGGTTCACTGCCGCGTGATAGGCCGCGTAAATCTTGTGCGGATCGTGGCCGCCGCGGTTCAAGCGCCAGATGTCGTCGTCCGACATGCGCGACACCATTTCGAGCAGTTCGGGATATTTGCCGAAGAAATTGGCGCGCACGTAGGCGCCATCGTTGGCCTTCATGTTCTGGTATTCGCCATCGACCGCTTCTTCCATGCGCTTGTGCAAGAGGCCAGTGGTGTCGCGCGCCAGCAGCGGATCCCAGTAGGCACCCCAGATGAGCTTGATCACGTTCCAGCCGGTGCCGCGAAAATCGGCTTCGAGTTCCTGGATGATCTTGCCGTTGCCGCGCACCGGGCCATCGAGGCGCTGCAGGTTGCAGTTGACGATAAAGATCAGGTTGTCAAGCTTTTCACGCACCGCAAGGCCGATCGCGCCAAGCGACTCTGGTTCATCCATCTCGCCGTCACCGCAGAACACCCAGACCTTGCGTTTGCTGGTGTCGCAAATGCCGCGCGCTTGCAGATACTTGAGAAAGCGCGCCTGGTAAATCGCTTGTAACGGCCCCAAACCCATCGACACAGTCGGGAACTGCCAAAAGTCCGGCATCAACCACGGATGCGGATAGGACGAAATACCCTTGCCATCGACCTCGCGACGGAAGTTAAGCAACTGGTTTTCGTTGATGCGTCCTTCGAGATAGGCGCGCGCGTAAATGCCAGGTGCCGAGTGACCCTGAAAATAAACCAGGTCGCCACCGTGCTCTGCGGTCGGTGCGTGCCAAAAATGGTTGAAGCCAATGCCGAACAAGGTGCCGACGGAAGCGAAGCTGGCGATATGGCCGCCCAGATCGCCCTCGCCCTTGTTGGCCTTGGCCACCGTGACCAGCGCATTCCAGCGTGTGATCGAGCGGATGCGCTCTTCGAGCGCGTGATCACCCGGGCTCTTGGCTTCAAGGTGCGTCGGGATGGTGTTGATGTAAGCAGTGTTTGCGCTGTAAGGCAGGTAAGCACCGTTGCGGCGCGCCTTGTCGATCAACGCTTCGAGAATGAAGTGTGCACGCTGCGGGCCTTCCCGTTGCATCACCGCCTCAAGCGATTCAACCCACTCCTGGGTTTCAAGCGGGTCAACGTCTCCCGGCGCCGGGTTGGTCACCTGAGGAAAATTCAATACAGCAGCCATGGTCAGTTTCCTTCTGTCAAAAGTTCAAACGATCTACCCACATTTCATTCGCACGCAGTTTCCCCGAAGCTTGCCCCAAACGGAACCAAATGGGAAGCAAATGCCATTCGAAAAACACCGCATTTTTGCGCCGCAGCGCACAAAGTCCGTACAAAGTCCGTACAGAGTCCGCAGTGAACGCTAATTTCGCGTCCAGGCCCTGCCTCAATGAGCTATTTTGTTTTAAACACTTACTTAATGTAAGTCGAATTCTACACTGAATTCAGGTATTTGCAACCGGCAAGCCCGCCATCCTTGCACGAGGCGTGACGCCGCCAAATGCACTATAATTTGGCACTTTCTGCTATTTTCTGCTATTGCTTGATCTCCTCGGAAAAACCGTTGCGATAGGCAATTCGCAGCGCTTGGACCGACTCTCCAAAGCGCGTACCGATCCGTCGAATGACGCAACGCGCTGTGCCACCATGACTGCCAAACACTTTCTCCAATTCAAGGATTTGTCACGCAGCGAACACG
>JANLTL010000151.1:0-21064 GCA_031362905.1 Burkholderiales bacterium
CAAAAGAATCCAACTGAGGCAACTAAGCGGCGCCGGCGGCGCCGAGATCAGCGGTGTGGACCTCACCAGCGCCGACGATGAAACCGTGGCCGAGATCAGGCGGGCACTGAACCAGTACCTCGTCGTCACGATTCCCGATCAGCCGCTTGACGACCGGGGGCTTGAGCAATTCACGTCGCGCCTCGGGCCATTCGGGCTGGAACCCTTCGTCGAGGGCGAGACCACACACCCAAATGTGATTGCCGTGGTCAAGGAAGCCGACGAGGTCAAGCGCCTCAATTTCGGCGGCAGCTGGCACAGCGACTGGAGCTTTCTCGAAACGCCACCGAGCTACACGCTCTTGCATGCGCGGCAGTTGCCGCCGTTCGGCGGCGACACCCTGTTCGCCAACCAATACCAGGCCCTCGAAACCTTGTCAGCCGGCATGCAGGCGCTGTTGCAGAACCTGCAGGCGGTGCACAGCGCGCGCCGCCCCTACGGTCCGGCCAGCCACAATGCCGGCGGCAAGCATCTGCGCTCGATGAAGATCAAGACCGGCGCCGAGGCGCTCGCAGAGTTCGCGCATCCGGTGGTGCGGGTACATGGTGAAACCGGCCGCAAGGCCCTGTACGTGAACAAGGTCTACGCCATTCGCTTCGCCGACATGACCGAAGCCGAAAGCGCCGGCCTGCTCAACACCCTGTGCCAGCATTCGGTGCGCGCGGAATTCATCATCCGTGTGGTCTGGCGCCCGCACATGCTGACGATCTGGGACAACCGCAGCGTGCAGCACCTTGCCGTGAACGACTACGATGGCCATCGTCGTGAGCTGCACCGCACCTCGGTGCTGGGCGAACGGCCGTTGCCGAACGATCAGGCGTGAGAGGCTTGCCTACCAAGGGCTGCAGGGCTGTGACCTCCAGAAACGATTGTCCGCCAACGGTTTCAGAGTCAGGTCATTGCACGTTTCAGGCAATCACCCGCCCGCGTTCAGGCGCGCCTGCACCGCCGCCACCGTGCGTTTGGCGATGTTGACAAGGTGGATCTGGCTGGTGCCCTCATACAGCCGGAACAGGCGCACCACGCGATAAAAGCGCTCGGCGACGTTGTCGGCAATGTAACCGCCGCCGCCAAATACCTGCACCGCGCGGTCGGCGACGCGGCCGCACATTTCGGAGGCAAACAGCTTGCACATCGAGGCTTCCATGGTGACGTCGTCGCCGGCATCGCGCTTGCGTGCGGTCTCGAGCAGCAGCGCGCGCGCGGCGTGCACCTCGACATTGCTCTCTGCGATCATCTGCTGCACCATCTGGAATTCGGCCACCGGCTGGCCAAACTGCCGGCGTGCACTGGCGCGCGCCACCATCTCGTCCACCAGCCGGATCGCCGGGCCGATGCACAGCCCGGCGAGATTGATGCGCTGCTTGTTGAGTGCCTTCATCGCCGAGCTAAAACCAACGCCGGGTTGGCCGCCAAGAATCGACGTTGCCGGTACGCGGCAGCGATCGAGCGTCACTTCGCCCACCGGTGAGCCGCGCTGCCCCATCATTTGATAGCCCGCTGAAGTCGAGAGACCCGCGGTGCCGCGCTCGATCAGGAACGCCGAGATGCCCGAGGCGCCTTTGCTGTCCGGGTCGGTGCGCGCGAACACGGTGAACAAATGGGCGATCGGCGCGTTGGTGATGTAGCACTTCTGGCCGGAGAGGATGTAATCGTCACCCTCCCTGATGGCCACGGTCTTGAGCGCGGTGGCGTCCGAGCCGGCTTCGGGCTCGGTGAGCGCGAAGCAACCGGTGACTGCGCCGCTGGCCAGCTGCGGCAGGTAGCGCCGCTTTTGCTCCTCGGTGCCGTCCACGATCAGCGCCTCGGAGCCGATGCCGGTATTGCCGCCAAAACGCGCGCGAAACGTGGTGGCCGCCTGCGACACCTCGATGTTGACCAGCGACAACTCTTCCGAGGTCAGACCGGCCCCGCCGTAGGCCTCGGGGATGCTGTGGCCGAACAGCCCGAGCACACGCATGCGCTCGACCAGTGCCGCCGGGATCTCATCGCTCTTGTCGATGGCCGCTTCCAGCGGCATGCATTCGGTGCGCACGAAGCGGCGCACCTCGTCCAACAACGCGTTGTGTTTTTGCGGGTCGCGAATCATCGGTGCATTTTTTCCGGAGAATGGCGCAGTGGCGGTGACGGCTATTTGAGTGCAAAGCCCTGCGCGCGCACATACGGGCCGAAGCTGTGGCGCTCCGGCACGTGGTACTGGCGCGCCTTGTCATCCGACCAGGTGTAGGGGTCGGCGACACCAAACTTGTCGGCGTTGCGTTGCTTGTCCGCTGCCGTGGGTTCGCGCACGGCACGGCGCGCGTCGTAGGCGGCCAGTTCGGCATCAAAGTCGCCGGCGTCGTAGTGGTCTGCATGCACCGTGACCGATGGCGGCAGGCGCATCGACAGGCGCCCCGCGTCATTCGGATGGCCGACGCACATGCCGGCCACCGGGAACACGCCCTGCGGCAGGCGCAGCAACTCGCTGGCGCGCTCGACCTGGTTGCGGATCAGGCTGATCGGGCACACTGCCAGCCCGAGTGATTCAGCTGCGGTAATGAAGGCCTGCATCACGATGCCGGCATCGACGGCGCTGTTCATGAACATGTCGAGCGTGTCGTTCGGAAACGGTTTGCCGCGCAGTTCGGCGATGCGCCGCATGCGCCGGTTGTCGCCGCAAAACACCAGGAACTCGGGAGCGTTGGCGATCCACGGCATCGACGGCACCAGCGCATTGATGGCGGCACGCAGGGCCGGCTCGCGCACGATGATGATACTGGCCTGTTGCAAATCTGACTTGGCCGGTGCCGACAACGCGGCGGCCAGCGCGATTTCGAGCAATTCAGGCGACACCGGTTGCGGGGTGAAGCGGCGCATCGAGCGGCGTGTCAGCATGCCGGCGACGGTGTCTGTGGCGGTGCCGCTAGCCGGCATGTTCCGCCCGGCTTGCGTGGGCAGGCCGAAGCGCTGTTCGATCAAGTCAGCGATGCTGGCATCAAGTGTCGTGGTGACGAAAGGATTGCTCATTCTTTCTTCAATCCGGCAATCTGCGCAGCCTGACGCATGTTTTCGTACTCGGCGCGGATGAAAGCGCCAAAGCCCGCCGACGTGATGGTCTCGGCGCTGGCGATTTCGGCACCGAGATCACGCATCCGCTCGATCACCTTGTCCGATGCCATCGCGCGGGCGAGCGCCGCCTGTAGCCGCGCCACCACACCGGCGGGGGTGCCGGCGGGCGCGAGGATGCCAACATAACTGCCGCCGGTGAAGTCCTTGGCACCGCCTTCGATCATGGTCGGCACGTCGGGCGCCAGCGCCGAGCGCTTGGCCGACCCCACCGCGATGAAGCGCGCCTTGCCGCTCTTGTGATGCGGCAGCGCGGTGGAGAACTCGGTCATCGCGCCCTGGATGTTGCCGGCCAGCAGATCCGGCAGCAGCGAGCCGCCGCTCTTGTATGGCACATGCAGCAACTTGGCACCGGTCTGCGCATTGAAGCGCTCCAGGGTCATGTGGGTGGCGCTGCCGATGCCCGAGGTGCCCACGCCCACTTGCTGTGTTTTGGAGAGCGCCACCAGTTCCTGCATGGTCTTGGCCGCCAACGCAGGATGGACGATGATGGCGTGCGGCACCTGACTCGTGAGGCCAACCGGCGCGAAATCCTTCAACGGGTCATAGCCCAGCTTGGCCTGCACGAAAGGATTGACGGTGAGCGGGCCATTCGAACCGGTGAGCAGGGTGTAGCCATCCGGTGCGGCGCGCGCCACGACTTCGGCGCCGAGGCTGCCGCCGGCACCGGCGCGATTGTCGACCACGATCGGTTGCCCCAACGCGTCGGCCATGCGCTCGCCGACGATGCGCGCGACGATGTCGGCGTTGCCGCCCGGGCCAAACGGCACAATCAGGCGGATCGGCCGCTCGGGAAACGCCGCCCACGCGGCGCGCGGCAACAGCGTCAGGGCGACACTGCCAGCGGTCGATGCGAGGACGGTACGGCGTGAAATGGACATGTTCTTCTCCATGGGGAAAGATTCGATGGCGGGTATTATGCGATGAAGCTGCACACCTCGCAGTCTCTCAGATCACGCCGCGTACCGGCTTGCACGACGGAGTTCACATGCACGAAACCTCAAGCGCCCCGCTCCCCATTCCGTCACGCTCCGCGCCGCGCGTGATGCGATGCTGGTCAGTCCTGTCTCTCGCAATCGCGATCGGCGCCTGTGCCCCGCCGCCGCTGCAGAACACGCCTGCCCTGGAGCGCATCGCGGCCGCGCCACACCGCAGCCCGAACAATGTGGCACGTGACCGCTTTCGTCATCCGGTCGAATCGCTGAGCTTCTTCGGCATTCGCGAAGACAGCACCGTGGTCGAGATCCTGCCCGGCAGCGGCGGCTACTACATGGAGTTTCTTGCGCCCTACCTGAAAGACCGCGGCCGCTATATCGCCGCCAACCGCGATCCGGCGGCGCCGCCCAATTATCTGGCCGACCATCAAAAGCTGCTGGCGCGCCTCAAGGCGGAGCCGGGGCTCTACGGCAAGGTCGAAGTCAGCCAGTTCAACGCCGGGCTGCACGAGATCGCGCCGGCGGGCAGCGCCGATTTCGTGATCACTTTTCGCGACCTGCACAACTGGATCGCCCGCAACGAGATTGACGGCGCCCTGCGTGTGTTCCACAAGGCGCTGAAGCCGGGCGGCGTGCTCGGCATCGTCGACCATCGCGGCCGGACTGATATGCCACAGGAAGCGCAGAACAAAAATGGCTACGTGCGCCAGGACCACGCGATTACATTGGTCGAAAAAGCCGGATTCAAGTTTGCCGGGGCGTCAGAGGTGAACGCGAATCCAAAAGACACCAAGGATCATCCTGACGGTGTGTGGAGCCTGCCGCCCACCTACCGTTCCAAGGACGTGAACCGCGCCAAGTTCGCCGCCATCGGCGAGAGCGACCGCTTCACGCTGAAATTCGTCAAGCAGTAAGGCCGGTCAAAGCGGGTATTGCCCTGAAACCCGCTCCCACCAAGGGTTTCAGCGACGTGTTTCGTGATGGCCAGTAAACCAGGCCACGCGCGTGCGCGCCGCCGCAGTCGCGTCTGCTGCCGAGGCATAGCCCGTGCCACCGTCGTCACACATCAAGGACCAGTTACCGGGATCTTCGGGTTCGCGCCGCCATTCCTGGAAACCATGGCGCCCGTCGGCGTGTATCACGATGTCGACGCAACGATTGCGTGCCTCGTTTTCGAAGCTGTCAACGACCCGGTAGTTCTTGTGCGCCATCGCTTCAGCGCTTCTCCGCCGGCGTCGATGTCGCAGGCCCCATGCCCGATACCTGAATGATGAATAGGCCAGCCAGCGCCGTCGGTTTGTTCAGCCGCTTGGTCATGGTGCCTCCTGGAGTGTCGTTTGTGTTGTGGTTGGTGTGAATCCCGGCCAGTATAAATCCGCTACCATCGGCGCCTGTTACCCACAACCACCTCCTCCGACTCCCGCTTACCGTGCCGCGCATCTTGTTGATCCAGGGGCCGAACATGCGTACCCTGGGCACCCGTCAGCCGGAGACTTACGGCACTGTCACCGCGCAGCAGCTCGATGCGCGGCTGCGCGCCCATGCCAAGACCCATCGCTACTCGCTCGACATCGTCTACACCTCGCATGACGGCGAGGCGATTGCGCATCTGCAGCGCGCCATCAAGCGCGGCTGCGATGGCCTGGTGATGAACCCGGCAGGATTCCTCTACGCCAATCTGGCGTTGCGCGAGTGCCTGCGCGCCCTGCCCTTCCCCTACATCGAAGTGCACATCAGCAATATCGAGCATCGCGGTTTTGGCTCCGTGCTCGCTGCAACGGCAGTGGGCATGATTGCGGGCTTCGGCCTGCACTCCTACGAATTGGGCCTCGACGCGATGCTACGCCACTTGGCGGCGCAAGCCGTGTTGAGTGACGCAGAATCGGCCACGGGCGCTTCGCCCACTCCACGCTAAATCACTCCCGTAAACTCCGGCAACTTCCATCACCCGCACACGCCATGACTTCGAAAGACAATATCCACAAGAAGAAAGTTGCCGTCATCACCGGTGCCGCACGCGGCATTGGCCTGGCCACCGCCGAAAAATTCCTCACCGAAGGCTGGCGCGTTGCCTTGATCGACATCGACGGCAAAACCCAGGCCAAGGCAGCCAAGCGCCTTGGCAATGACGACACCGTGCTCGCCATCGAATGCGATGTCGCCTTCGCCAAACCAGTCAACGCCGCGATCAAGCGCATCGCCAAACACTTCGGCCGCATCGACGCCCTGGTCAACAACGCCGGCACGGCGGTATTCAAACCCCTGCTCGACACCACGGTTGAGGAATGGGAACGCGTGCTCGCCGTCAACCTCACCGGCCCATTCATCTGCACCCAGGCCTGCGCGCCGCATTTGCTCAAGACGGCGGGGAGCATCGTCAACATCGGCTCGATCTCCGGCCTGCGCGCATCCACCCTGCGCGTCGCCTATGGCACCAGCAAGGCGGCGGTGATGCACCTGACCAAACAGCAAGCCGCCGAGCTCGGCAACCAGGGCGTACGCGTCAACGCCATCGCCCCCGGCCCGGTCGATACGGCGATGGCGAAGAAGGTCCACAGCAAAGCTATCCGCAAGGATTACCACGACGCGATTCCCCTCAACCGCTACGGGCTGGAGTCCGAAATCGCAGCGGCAATCTGGTTTTTGTGCAGCCCGGCGGCCAGCTATGTGAATGGGCAGGTGCTGGCGGTTGATGGCGGGTTTGATGCCAGCGGGATTGGGTTGCCGAGTTTGCGGGTGCCGGATTGAGTTTGGCGCAGATTCGGTGCGGCATGCGCGACTGCGCAGCTGAAAACCACAAGTTCCCCACATTTCGTTAGGCGCCTTCAATGCTAGAGATCGCGCTTCTCCTCTTCTTCGGCGGAATGGCAATTTGCATATCTAAGGTACTGCGAAGTGAAGCAATAACACTTGAAATCTATGGTGTTTCACACTCGCTGTACTTACTCGTCTTCCTATTCCCTCTTGGTCCAACCATCCTGCTTTATGGGTCGTTCTACGCTCCGTTGGTGTTCAGTGCGTTCGGTGCGCTGCTTTGCTATGTGCCAGTACTTATCATCGCAAAGCATCAAGCTCGTAAATTACAAACCGCAGGGACTGATCGAGTGGCCAAAGCTGAAAAGGCAATCGCAGCAGCATTTGAAATCGCCCTAGTCGGCATCATTTTCGTCGTTGTCGCCACCGCAATCACTTGGGGGGCCACTGTCATTGCACCCGGAGCCTAACCCGCGCCACAATCAGCCGATCGTCATCTCCACAAAGCTTCCCGCCAAGATGGCGTCAATCTGAGCGGCCAATGACGGGGCTTGCGCTTCCAGCGCAGGCCACTGAGTGGTTGGCAACACGGCGATGGCGATTGTTCGGTCGGCAAGGTTTTGCTGGTAACGCAAATTCTTGTCGGTCGTGAGAAACAAATCGAATGCGGCTTGCGCTGCGGCGAGCAATTCGCCATTTTTCATGGTGCCCCAGCCGCGTTCATGGGCGGTTTCGACGTGATGACCGCTGAGATATTTTCGCAAGGGCACCGGCACGCCCTGATCGAACAATATCCGCATGGGATTCAAGCCGCTTCGAGGCTGCGTTCGGTGTGGCGCAAGACTTCCAGTACTTGATCCTTGGCTACACCCGGAAACCATTCGACGAAGTCATCGACGCTGGCGCCGGCCTCAATGTTTTCAAACAGCGCCCGCACCGGAATGCGGGTGCCCTTGAACAACCATGCGCCGCTGACGCGATCGGCGTTTCGCTCCAATGCAGAACAAGTAGACCATTCCATGCGCGGCCTCGCGAGGGTTGGGGAACTTCGTCGATTCTATCGTCAATGCGCGCTGGATGAAAATCTATTGACGAGACCCAGACACCAAACCTGACTCACAGCACGGTGTTGGCGCAGCCCATGCCGCTCGCTCAGGCCCAATCCATGCGCCTCTACAAGCACTACGGCCTGCGAGCCGCTCCCACCAAGGCTTTTAACGGCATCCTCTTTATAAATCAATGCTTGCGGTGGTGATGCGGGGCTACGGAAGTGTCCCGCTGGAATTGATTTTGCGTAGTGCGTTCCGGCGCAGGTTGCGCTAAGCTTTTTTGCGCGCACCATTTGATCCGAACATTCGCAGCGTGTGGCCCGCACCCAACCAGGAGACCTCGATGGCAAAACTCAATGTCAATGGCAAGACTCATGACGTGCAGTTGGAAGCGGACACCCCTTTGCTGTGGGCATTGCGCGAACACGTTGGCCTGACTGGCACCAAATACGGCTGCGGCGTCGCGCAATGTGGCGCGTGCTCGGTGCATGTCAACGGCGCGCTGATGCGTTCGTGCTCGGTGCCGGTGAGCGCGGTCAAGGCGAGCGACAAGATCACTACTATCGAGGGCATCAGCCGCAACAACAGCCACCCGGTGCAGAAGGCCTGGGCTGAGCTTGACGTGCCGCAATGCGGCTATTGCCAGTCGGGCCAGATCATGGCGGCGATCAGTCTGCTCAAGAAGCATCCCAAGCCCACCGATGCGCAGATCGACGAGGCGATGACCAACATTTGCCGTTGCGGCACCTATCAGCGCATTCGTGCAGGCGTGCATCGCGCCGCTGAAATTGCGTCTGGCAAACCCGCGCAGCGCGCTGCATAAGGGAGGACATCATGGCCAAATCCATTTCCGCTGTCTCCCCGCTCTCCGCCTCCACCTCTGCTTCCACCTCCTCTGCCAGGACCGCTCCCGCCGTGCAGAGCCCTACGCGCCGCCGCTTTATCGTCGGTTCTGCGACGTCGGCTGCCGGTCTGTCGCTCGGCTTCAATCTGCCGGCATTCGCTGCCGATGCCAAGGGGGCCAAGGCTGCGCCCGTTCCCGAAATCAACGCCTGGGTGGTGGTCAAGCCCGATGAGACCTGCGTGATCCGCATTGCGCGCTCCGAGATGGGCCAGGGCACGCTCACTGGCCTCGCGCAATTGGTGGCTGAAGAACTCGAGTGCGACTGGAAGCACGTCACCACCGAAATGCCGACGCCGGGCCAGAACCTTGCGCGCAATCGCGTCTGGGGCGAGATGGGCACCGGTGGCAGCCGCGGCATCCGCATCTCGGAAGACTATGTGCGCCGTGGCGGCGCCGCCGCGCGCATGATGCTGCTGCAAGCGGCTGCCGATGGCTGGAAGGTGCCGGTGAGTGAAGTGGGCGTGGACAAGGGCGTCATCAGCCACGCTGCGTCGAAACGCAAAACCACTTACGGCAAGGTGGCCGCTGCCGCTGCCAAACTCACGCCGCCGGATGCGAAGAGCATCAAGCTTAAAAACCCGCAGGAGTGGAAGATCGCCGGCAAGCCGGTCAAGCGCCTCGACACTGCCGATAAGCTCAATGGTGCCAAGATTTACGGCATCGACCTCAAGCTGCCCGGCATGCTGCACGCTGCGGTGATGGGCTGCCCGGTGTACGGCGGGCGACTCAGGAGTTTCGATGGCGACAAGGTACTCAACATGCCCGGCGTCAAGCGCGCGGTGCAGGTCAATGCCAGCACGGTAGCGGTGGTGGCTGACTCCTGGTGGCGTGCCAAAAAAGCGCTCGACGCCCTGCCCATTGAGTGGGATGAAGGCCCGAACGCGAGCCAATCAAGTGCCACCATTGATGCGCGACTCAAGGAGGGCCTCAACGCCAGCAGCGCCTTTGCATTGCGCGCCGAAGGCGAAGCCTTGAAGGCGATTGCCGGTGCAGCGAAACGCATTGACGCGGTCTACAGCACACCCTTTCTTGGGCACGCCACCATGGAGCCGGCCAACTGCACCGCGCTGGTCAATGCCGACCGCTGCGAAATCTGGGTGCCGACGCAAAACGGTGAAGCTTCGCTCGCGGCAGCATCGGAAGAATCGGGACTGCCGCTGTCGCAATGCGAGGTACACAAAGTCGATCTTGGCGGCGGCTTCGGCCGGCGCGGCGGCGATCAGGATTTCACGCGCCAGGCGGTGTCGATTGCCAAGCAGTTCGCCGGCACACCCGTGAAGATGGTCTGGAGCCGCGAGCAGGACATGACGCATGACTACTACCGGCCGATTTCGCAATGCAAGCTTGTCGCCGGCCTCGATGCCAACAACAAGCTGGTGGGCTGGCATATCCGTGTCTCGGGCCAATCGATCAACGCACGCGTCAACCCGGCCGCCGCGCGCGACGGCAACGACCGGCGCCAGTTGCAGGGCCTGTGGGTCGAGCCACACGATGCACAGTTCGGCTACACCGTGCCCAACCTGCTGCTCGAATACGCGATGCGCAACTCGCATGTGCCGGTCGGCACCTGGCGTGGTGTCAATACCAACCAGAATGGCGTCTATTCCGAGTGCTTCATGGACGAGATTGCCAAGGCTGCCAACGCTGATCCCCTCTCCTTTCGCCGTGAGTTGATGGGCAAGCACCCCAAGCACCTGGCAGTCCTCAACGCTGCGGCTGAAAAAGGCGATTGGGGCAAGCCGCTGGCGCCGGGGCGCTTTCGCGGCATTGCCCAGTTCATGGGCTACGCGAGTTACTCGGCGGCGGTAGCCGAAGTGTCGGTCAGCGCGGCCGGTGCCGTGAAAGTGCACCGCATGACGCTGGCACTCAACTGCGGCCACGCGGTCAACCCGCAGCAGATCGCGGCGCAGGTCGAGGGCTCGGTGGCTTACGGATTGTCAGCGACGTTTTACGGCGAGTGCACGGTCAAGGATGGGCGTCTGGTCGAGACCAACTTCCACAACTATCCCATCCTCAAACTCGCCGACATGCCGCAGGTCGATACGGTGATCGTGCCGACCTTTGACTTCTGGGGCGGCGTCGGCGAGCCGACCATTTGCGTGGTGGCGCCCTCGGTGATGAATGCGATTTTTGCCGCCACCGGCAAGATGCCGCGTGACCTGCCGTTGAAAAACCTGAAGCTGGTGTAGCCGCTGCCGTTACCGGTGGCCGCCGTTCCACCACGGGTGGCGGCGGTCAAATGCGTGGGTGCCGTCAACGCGTGTGTCACCCGTCGCGCAGTCAGAAAAGCAGCAGCCCCAGCACCGCGCCGCCGCCAATGAACCACAGCGGATTGGGGTTGTAGCGAATCGAAATCAGCACCACGCCAGCGCTCACCCCGAGCGCGAGCGCGTTCTGCCCGGCTCCGCGTACCAGCAGAATGCCGCTGGTGGTGATGAGGCCCGCCGCCACCGGCGCCAGTGATTTTTGCAACACGATGCGCCAAGGCGCGGCGCGAAAGCGCTCCAGATAGTGCGCGACCACCAGCGTGAGGACTGTGGAGGGGCTGGCAATGCCCAGCATCGCGACACAGGCACCGCTCACGCCGGCCGCCTTCCAGCCGATCACGCTCACGAACAGCACGTTCGGCCCGGGCGCCGCTTGGGCGAGCGCAAACAGCTCGCGGAATTCCTTGTGGGTCAGCCAGCCGCGCGTTTCGACCGCAAACTGGTGCATCTCCGGCAGCAATACGTTGGCACCGCCCACCGCCATCAGCGACAGCAGCATGAAGTTGAACAGCAACGCGGCATAGACATTGTCGGAATCAAGCGGATGCATGTCAGAAGGCCCCGCGCGCGGCGAGAAACATGCCCAGCGCCGTGAACACGAACAGCACCAACAGCAAGGGCGCACCGGCCAGCTTGGCGGCAATCGTGCCGCCTGCCAGCAGGTATACCGCTGCACGCTGTGGCTGGGCGCGCAGCATGCGCACGCCCATGGTGAGAATCAGGCCGGCAGCGGCAGCGGCAATACCAGCCATCATGCGCCGCACCCACGGCACCGACGAGTACTCGGCGTAGACGCTTACCAGCATGAGCACGACCACCATCGGCGCAAACAGGATCGCGAACACACACAGCAGGGCGCCCGGAATGCCGTGATCGCGATAGCCGAGCATCACCACCACGTTAACAATATTGGGACCGGGCAGGCTCTGGCCGAGGCTCAGAAGTTCGGCAAATTCGGCCTCGGTCAGCCATTTTTTCTTTTCCACCAGCGCACGCCGGGCGAACGGCAGCACCCCGCCAAAGCCAGAGAGGCCCACTTTGAGCAGCGTCCAGAAATAGTCAGCGAGGCTGGGGACAATGCGGTCAGTCATGCGTGCATTTTAGCAGTCACGACAAGAATGGCTCCCACCAAGGCTTTTGGGAGCGCTCTCCTGCGGGCAAACGCAGTACCGCGTGATTGCGTCAGTTGCAGGTCGCGCGCACCTGCTGCATGCCGGTAACGCCGCGGTGCGAGTTACAGAGGTTTGGGGACAAGCTCACGCGTTGGGCGCACGTGCAGATGACGCAAATCAGGTCGGTAACCTGAAGTAAGCATCCATAGTAAACTTCTTACTATCCCGACACAACCGGCACAAGGAGAGCATTTTCATGGACACCGCCATCTCGACCAAAGGACAAATCGTCATCCCGAAACGGCTGCGCGATCAGTGGGGCCTGGTCACCGGCTCGCGGGTAAAAATCGCCAGCACACCGGCCGGCATTCAGATCACACCGGTCGCCGCGCGCAACGCCAAGGCGGTGCTCAAGGGGCTGGGCCTGTCGGGTTACAAAGGCAAAACCATCGCCATCGAAGACATGGACCCGCTCGCCGCCCTCAATGTGAAGCGGGCGCCGCGATGATCGCGCTCGACACCAATGTGCTGGCGCGCTTCTACCTCAACGACGAGCCGGCGCAGGCACAGATCGCAGCACGGCTGTTGATGGAAGAGGATGTGTTCATCCCGAAAACCGTGCTGCTCGAACTGGAGTGGGTGATGCGCGGCGCAGCGCGCGTGCCGCCGCAAGGCATCGTGCGCTCAATCGCGCATTTGCTCAGCCTTGACAATGTGCAGGTGGAGGATGAAGCATCCGTCCGCGTCGCGCTCAAGGCATTTGAAAAAGGCGTCGACTTCGCCGACGCACTGAACGCAGCTGCCAGCGCCGCAACCAGCCGCTTCGTCACCTTTGACGAGCGTCTGGCCAAGCGCGCGGCGCGCATCCTGCCGCGTCCGCCGGTGGTGCTGGCGGGGTAGATCGCATCCATGCAGGTAAACGTTGTCTAAACAGTTCTCATTTCACAAAGGCGCTCCAAGACCCGATCTTGGCGGAGACATATCTAAAACCCGCACCCATACCCAAGCTCTCCAGCCACCCTGCAACTGAGTTTTACGCCACGCGCCGCAACGGCTCCGGATACGGATAGATCATGTTCAGCGCTTTGGAGAAGCCATCCGCCTGCACGATGCGCACATGCTCGCGGCTGAACTCGCGGGCGTGCTTGAGGCCGCAGGAGTGCGCGAGCATGTCGATTTCCTTGTTCATGCCCAGGCAGTAGTTGGAGACACGTGAATATTTTTCTTCGACCACGAGGCCGCGTTGCAGGCGCGGGTTGTGGGTGGTGATGCCGGTCGGGCAGGTGTTTTGATGGCAGCGCAGCGCCTGGATGCAACCGAGCGAAAACATGAAGCCGCGTGCCGAGTTGATGAAGTCGGCCCCGGCGCAGAGCGCCCAGGCGGCGCGTGCCGAGGTGACGAGTTTGCCGGACGCTACCAGGCGGATGCGCGGCTTGAGGCCGGACTGCATCAGCGAGTCGGCGACGCGCGGCAGGGCCTCGTCAATTGACAAGCCCATGTGATCGGCGAGCGCTTGAGGTGCTGCGCCGGTTCCACCTTCACCGCCATCGATGACCAGAAAATCCGGCGCCCATTCGAGGCCGCGGCGATTGATTGCATCGCACAGGTCGTTGACGAAGCGCCATCCGCCGATTGCAGTCTTGATCCCGACTGGTTTTCCGGTAACGTCGCGCACGTAGCCGATCTTGTCGAGCAGTTGGTCGATGTTGGCGATGTCGTAGTGACGGTTCGGGCTGATCGAGTCCTGACCTTCGGGAATGCCGCGCACTTTGGCAATGATCGGCGTGACCTTGCCGCCGGGCAGTACGCCGCCCTTGCCGGGCTTGGCACCCTGCGAGAGCTTGATTTCAAACGCGCGCACCTGATCATGCGCAGCGATTTCTCTGAGCTTGGCTTCAGAGAGGTTGCCCTTGTCGTCACGCACGCCGTATTTGGCGGTGCCGATTTGCATGATGATGTCGCAGCCGCCTTCGAGGTGAAATGGCGACAGGCCGCCCTCGCCGGTATCCATCCAGCAGCCGGCTTCTTTGGCACCGCGCGAGAGTGAACGCACCGCCGGCTCGGAGATGGCGCCGAAGCTCATGCCCGAGACATTGAATATCGAGCGTGCGGTAAAAGGCAGATTGGCGTAACCATTGCCGATGACAAGGGGCGGTGTGGGCTCGCGTTCCGCTTCAAGCACCGGGAAGCCGGCGTTGACGAACAGCAGCGCGCCCGGCTCGTGCATGTGATACGTGGAGCCAAAGCCGATCACGCCGCCTTCGTTTTTGGCAAGGCGGTAGACCCACGAGCGGGTGGAGCGGTTGAACGGCATTTCATCGCGGTCGCCCATGATGAAATACTGGCGGAAATATTCGCCGAGTTCTTCAAAGTAATAGCGCAGGTGGCCGATGATCGGATAGTTGCGCAGGATGGTGTGCTGCTTCTGTGTGACATCCTTGATAAAAACGTAGATGAGAGCAGCGATCGCCATCATCGCCATGATGGTGCCGATGCCGTAGGCCATTGCGCCGAAAATCGTGTCCATGGTCTCTCCCCTGTTATTGGTTGCCACGCACTGAGCGCAGCGGCTGGGTGCTGCGCAATGTACCCCATAATCCTGCCATGAGCAAAGTAGGCCAATCCCGTGATTAGCGCACCCAATCCGTCGCGCAACCTTGCCAGGCGCGCGTTTCAAGGCAGGCGCATTGAGGCAGTGGTGTTTGATCTGGACGACACGCTGTGGCCGATTGCACCAACCATCCGCCGTGCTGAAGCGGCGATGCGCGAATGGATTGGCGCGCAGGTGCCGGCCGTGGCTGCTCGGTGGGACGCGGACACAATCAAGCGCGTGCGCAGTGGTTTGATTGCCGCTTACCCGGCGATGGCGAATGACGTGATGGCGCTGCGGCGCGGCACCATCCTGGCGGCGTTTGACGAGCTGGGCGGGACGGCCGCGCAAGCGCAGCAGGCCTTCGAATGCTTTAGCGCCGAGCGGCAGAAGGTGGAGTTCTACCCCGACGCCATGCCCGCGCTGGAGCGCCTGGCCACCCACTTTCGCCTTGGTGTGATCTCGAATGGCTTTGCTGATGTGCGCGCCATCGGCATTGACCACTGGTTCGAGACGGTGGTGTCGGCCCACGAGGTGGGTGTGTCCAAGCCCGAGCCGGCGATTTACAGCGCGTGTATCGAACGCATGGCGTTAACGCCGGCGGCGGTGCTCTACGTGGGCGATGATCCGCACAATGACGTGATCGGCCCACGTGCCATCGGCCTGAGAGCCGCATGGATTAACCGTTCTGGCGCATCATGGCCGGAAAGCCTTGATGGGAGCCATGCTCCGGATGGTGTCTTTGCGGATTTGACAGCGTTTGCGGATTGGATGATTGACACGGAGTAGGTCTATGCCGCCGCCGCACCCGAGTCACTCTCAATGCGCCCCGAAGCGATCCGGATGGTGCGGGTGCAACGCGCGGCTATTTCAACATCGTGTGTTACCAGGACGAGCGTCGCACCGGTTTCGCGGTTGAGTTCGAACAGCAGCTCAATAATGGTGGCGCCGGTCACGGTGTCAAGATTGCCGGTCGGTTCATCCGCAAACAATATCTGCGGCTGCGGTGCAAACGCGCGCGCCACGGCAACACGCTGCTGCTCGCCGCCCGACAGATGCTTCGGATAGTGGCGCTCGCGCTCGGCCAAGCCGACGCGCGCCAGGGTGCTGCGCGCCACGCTCTCGGCATCGGCACGGCCCGCCAGTTCCAGCGGCAGCATCACGTTTTCGAGCGCATTGAGATGCGGCATCAACTGGAACGACTGAAACACGAAGCCTGCCAAGCGCCCGCGCAGGGCCGCACGGCCATCTTCGTCGAGGGCATACAAGCTCTCGCCACCCAGGTGCACGCTGCCCGACGATGGCGTGTCAAGACCCGCGAGCAATGAGAGCAAGGTCGATTTGCCGGAGCCGGAACTTCCCACCACAGCAACCGTCTCACCCGGCGTGATGGCCAGATCGATCTCATGCAAAATGGTGAGTGGCGTTGCGCCGTTGGGAACGGATTTGGTCAGTGCCCTGACGGCAATGACGGATGGCGCAGCGGTATTGACAGACGTGACGGCACTGGTCGCAGTAGCGGCGGCGGAAGCGGGAAGATCTGAAGGATTCACTTGAATGAAGACATTGATTGCAGCAGTGCGCAGCATAACAAGAACCGGGAGCGTGCGAGCGGGTGCGCTGCTGGCGTGTCTGTGTGCGCTTGTGCTACCGCCAATCGTCGCGGCGACCGGCCCAGCGGCGGTAACCGCGCCCGTGATCCTCATCTACGGCGACAGTCTGTCGGCCGAATACGGCCTCGCGCGCGGCACCGGCTGGGCGGCCCTGCTCGATGCACGATTGAAGGAAAGACGTCTCGCCTTCACGGTCAGCAACGCCAGCATCAGTGGCGAGACCACCAGCGGCGGTGCTGCGCGCATTGATGCTGCACTCAAACAGCACAAGCCAGCCATCGTCATCATCGAGCTGGGCGGCAACGATGGTCTGCGCGGCCTCGCGCTTGAAGCCACACGCGCCAATCTTGCGCGAATGATCACCGCATCACAAAAAAGCGGCGCGCGCGTGGTGCTGGCCGGCATGCAGTTGCCGCCCAACTACGGGCGCAGCTACACCGACGGATTCCGCGACGCCTACGGCGCATTGGCCCAACAGCACAAACTGGCGCTGGTGCCGTTTTTTCTCGAAGGCGTCGCCGAAAACCGCACGCTGTTTCAGGCTGACGGCATTCACCCCACGCAGGCAGCGCAAGCGCGTCTGCTCGACAACGTGTGGCAGGTGCTGGCCCCAATGCTGACTGCAAAGAACAAGGCCACGAGTACGACACGATAAGATTGCGGCATGCACGCCCAGCCCACACGCATCCTTCCACACGCGACTCCAGCTCCTGGCAGCAAAGTCAACATCGAGCAATTCGGCACATTCGACGAGATCATCGATGTGCGCTCACCGGCCGAGTATGCCGAAGACCACATCCCCGGCGCACTCTCGGCACCCGTGCTGACCGACGATCAGCGCGCGCGTATCGGCACCTTGCACAAACAAACCTCGGCATTCGACGCCAAGAAAGCCGGCGCAGTGCTGGTGGCGCGCAACATCGCGGCTCATCTCGAATCGCAATTTGGCACGCGGCCAAAGAGTTGGCGCCCCTTGATCTACTGCTGGCGCGGCGGCCAGCGATCAGGGGCAATGACCGAAATTTTTACGCGCATCGGCTGGCGCGCCGCCCAACTCGATGGTGGTTACAAAGCCTACCGTAGATGGGTCATCGAGCAGCTTGACACATTGCCTGCGCGATTCCGATTTCACGTCCTGTGCGGCGTCACCGGCAGCGGCAAGAGCCGCTTGCTGCGCGCGCTCGACACTGCCGGCGCGCAGGTACTCGATCTCGAAGACCTGGCACAACATCGCGGCTCGGTGCTGGGTAACCTGCCCGACGCACCACAGCCTGCGCAGAAAATGTTTGAGTCGCTGGTATTGGCGAAATTGGCATCGTTCGATGCCGCGCAGCCAGTGTTCGTCGAAGCCGAGAGCAAAAAGGTTGGAGACCTGCGTGTACCCGATGCCCTGATGGATTGCATGCGCGCCAGCCCCTGTCTGCGTGTCGAAATGAGCGTGCCTCTGCGCGTGGCGTTGCTAAAGGACGAGTATGCACACTTTGTGCGGGACGCGTCACTGCTCGGCACGCAGCTTGATTGTCTGGTCACCCTGCATGGGCGTGAGCGCATTGCCGAGTGGAAGGCTCTCGCCCAAAACGGCGCGTGGGATACCGTGGTCGAACGCCTGCTCGTGGAGCACTACGACCCGGCGTATTTGCGCGGCATGGGCCGCAACTATCGCGGCTTTGGCAACGCACCGGCACTGCCCATCACGGCGATCGATGCTGCCGGAATGCGTGCGACCGCGCTGCGTGCCCTGCAACTGGCAGCGCAGCCGTGAGCGGCGCACTTGCCCCAAGATTGCCGTCCTTCGAGCCAGGTCGACCCTCAACCCACCAGTACGCCACAGCGCTGGCAAAGGTCTAAGGCTTTGCTGCTGGCAGCAAGGATCAGTTGGCTTTTTTCTCCAGATTTTCCAGGTGCAACTCCACCTTGGAAACCTTCTTCAAACTCTCGAGATAGCTGTTGAAATCGGCTTCGGCCAGGGCACGCGTAATGGCGACTCGCAGATTTTCGCGTTTCGCCACATCCAGCTTCTCGGGCTGAACCGATTTGTTGACGCGGTACAGCGCATAGCCGCCGGCCGCCAGTTCGACGCCTACTGCCACCGGCGCCTTGACCGGTGCTGACATCACAGCGCGCAATGCTTCTGCCGGCAGCCCCTCCGGTTTGTCACGTGACACCGTCTTGGCGGCACCGAAGGACACCGCATCGATACTCGCCTGCGCGGCTTTGAGCTTGGTTTCTCCGTCTTTTTTTGCCAGCGCCTGCGCTTCCCGCGTGGTCAGATCCTTGGTGATGCTGGCCTGCACATCGGCCAGCGCCTTGATCGCCTGCGGCTTGAATTCGACCACGCGCGCAGACACCAGCGTCCCCGTTGTCAACTCCACCGCTTCGGTATTGCGCTTGTTCTTGATCGCGTCATCGCCAAACAGACGGTCAAGCAGTTTTGCGTTGTTGAGCTGCGCGGGCGCAGCGGCACGCGCAAAGAACGGTGCACTCTTGACCTCGAGCTTGAACTTGTCGGCAGCAGGTTTGAGGCTGTCAGATTGCTCGTAGACTGTATTGCTAAAGGCCTCCGCGCTTTCGGCGTATTTCTTTTGCGCTTCCTGCTTCTTCCATTCCTTCTCGATGTCGCCGCGCATTTCATCAAACGGCTTCACCTTCGCGCCCTTGACCGCCACCAGTTTGATAATGTGAAAACCGAAGTCTGATTCAACGAGATTCGAAATCTCGCCTTCCTTGAGCGTGAAGGCGGCGTCTTCAAACGGTTTGACCATGGTGCCGCGCCCGAAGCTGCCAAGGTCGCCACCTTGCGCCGCCGAGCCCGGATCTTGCGAGAATTTCTTGGCAAGCGCAGCGAAGTCTCCGCCGGCCTTCACCTGCTTCAATACGTCTTCCGCCTTGGCTTTCGCTGCCGCCTTGTCCGCATCAGACTTGATCAGAATATGACTTGCCTGACGCTGCTCGTCTTGCTGGAATCTGGCGAGGTTCTGCTCGTAGTAGGCTTTGATCTGCTCCGGCTTGGCAACGATGCTGGCAGCCAGCGTTTCCTGACTCAGGACGACATACTCGACGCGCACCTGAGCCGACACTTGAAACTCACGCTGATTGGCGTCGTAATAGGCCTTGGCCGCGTTTTCGGCGAGCTTGACTTGCGGCACAAACGCGTCGGGCTTGATGATGAATTCCTGCACCTCTCGTTCTTCCGCCTGCGCGCGCGCAAAGAGATCGAGCACGGATTTTGGGGCAAAGGCAGATTCGGATACACCAGATGCAATCGTCTGCATCGCGATATCCTGGCGCAGTTTGGCTTCAAAGCTTTGCGGTGTCATGTTCTGCGAGCGCAGCAACACGTCGTAACGGTCCTTGCTGAACTGCCCGTTCTCCTGCAAAGCGGGGATCGCCATGATCACCGCACGCAGGCGATCATCCGACACCACCAGATCACGCTTGAGCGCCTGCGTGGCCAGCACGCGCTGGCTCACCAGCGTATCAAGCGTGCTGCGGCGCGTTTCGGCGTTGTCGAAAAGTGCCGCGTCAATGTTGCGGCCGAGTTGCTGGCGCAAACGATCGGTTTGTTCGCGGTGGGCATTGGCAAATTCCTGTTGCGTAATGACAAGGCCGGCGACCTTGGCAACCGCGTTGGGATCATCCGAAATACGCCGGTATCCGTCAATGCCAAAAAACGCAAACGGCGGAACGATCAAGATCAGCAACAGGAACTGCATCAGGCGCTGGTGTGTGCGGATGAACTCAAACATGGAGGTGTGGTTCTCTGTCAGGGGGTACCGGCCAATCATGGCGGTACCGGATGGTGCAGATAAGGAAAAAGCCGAACTCGCGTTCGGCTTCCTGAAGTGAACTGCTGGCGCGTTTGCCGGGCAGGCCAGAACTGGTGAGAGTGTGCTTAGCCTCGATCCCTCGGTCTGCCATCAACCGAAAATAGACCGGGAAAAACGGACAAGAAGTTTACCACAGCAGGGCGAAACGGCCTTGCTGCAATGCAGGTACGATGCTGTTTTTGATCACTCGCACATCGCGTTCAAGGAGCATCCAATTGCAAGCCATCATGCAGTATCTCAAGGAAAGCGGTGAACGCTTTGATTCGGAAATTGCCGCCAGCGTCGGCATTTCTGTCGCCAACGTGAAGGCGCGCCTGGCCGAACTGTCGGCACGGGGTGACGTCATCATGTGCCATTCGATCCAGTTTCGCGATGGCAAGCGCATCGAGGGCATGCGTTGCCGCCTGGCCGGCTATATCCCCCCGGCAGCTCCTGGGCGCAAGTCAAAAGGTACGCCACGCGCCTCGTAAGCCCGCCGTCGATGTGGGTCTTGGCATTCGCGAGCCCGCCTAGGGAGCAGGAGCAATCGCCGTAACTGCCGGTACACTTCCTTTGAGCCAAGAAAAAAACCTGTTTCCCTTTTGGGGAAACAGGTTTTTTTGTTTTGGCGGAGTGGACGGGGCTCGAACCCGCGACCCCCGGCGTGACAGGCCGGTATTCTAACCAACTGAACTACCACTCCAAACTACGTTCATCATCAATACGAGCCACGCCACAACACAACGCCAATCCACACGGCGCCACAGGGCTTGACCTTCAAACGTTTGGTAGGTGCTGACGGGATCGAACCGCCGACATTCGCCTTGTAAGGGCGACGCTCTACCAGCTGAGCTAAGCACCCCCGCAGGACTCGTCCCCCGGTTGCAGTG
>JANLTL010000153.1:0-10212 GCA_031362905.1 Burkholderiales bacterium
GGGCTCACGCACCATGACGTGACAGGTGGCGCAGGTGAGAGCACCGCCACAGTCGGCGGCGATGCCTTCGATGTCCGCACCAAGCGCTGCACGCATCAGGCTTTGTCCCGGCTTGGCTGTAATGATCTTGCGCTTGGCAGGATCGGTCTGGTTGAAAAATGTGATTGTGAGCATGATGAAATGGAAGGGAATGCGTTACCTGCAGCAGTCTCAGATCCGGCTGAAATATTCGCGGCGCTGAAATTCGGTTTTGTCAGCCGCAACATCAAAGCGCTGCTGCTCGGAAGCCTTGATGCGGCTGTAATAGCGCTCGAAATCCGCACCAAACCCCTCGCGCATCGCGGTGTCAGCCTGCAACGCGGCAATCGCGTCTCCCAGTGTCGCCGGAATGCGCTCGATGCCAGTGCCGATGCCGGCATCGGCATAGGGCGTATCGGTTGCCGGTGGCGGCACGCGTTTGTGTGCGATGCCGTCGAGGCCGGCATGAATCTGTGCCGCCATGTAGAGATAGGGATTGGCAGCCGGTTCGCCGAGCCGGTTTTCGATGCGCGTAGCGGCGTCACCGGCTGCGCCAATCACGCGCAGCATGGCCCCGCGGTTGTCGCGGCCCCAGAGAATCGATTGGGGCGCCAGGGCATTGGGTCGGAAGCGTCCAAAGCCGTTGGCGGTTGGCGTGCATAGCACCGTCATGCCCGCTGCATGATGCAGCAGGCCGGCGAGATAGTGCGCGCCGGCATCCGACAGGGTGTAGCGCGCCTCGTTGGCGCGCGTGCCGGGTGCCGGGTGGTCACGCATGAAGGCGTTATGCCCGCTTTTGACCTGCGTCAACGACTGATGCAGGTGCCAGCCGCTCGACATGATGTTTTCGAACGGTGGGCGGCACATGAAGGTGGCGTGGTAACCGGCGCGGCGCAAGGCTTGTTTGACCGCGCTGCGAAATAGCACCATGTTGTCGGCGGCGGTAAGGGCATCGGTAGCATCGAACACGGCTTCGACCTGACTCGGCCCCAGTTCAATTTCGAGCGAGGTCAAGGGCAGGCCCAGTGCCTGCGCGGTGTGCTGCACGATGCGCAACGGCGCTTCGGCCAGGTCAAACCAGTTTTCCGACAGCAGGTTGTAGCCGGGGTGGATCAGGTCAACGGCAGGCGCTGCACCGGGCCAGGCAGCATGCTGCGGGTCGAGCTCGGCGCCATGGAGCGGATCACGCAAGCGGTAGATGTGAAACTCGACCTCCAGGCCACACACCATGCCAAAGCCCTTTTGCGCCAGCTGCGCGAGTGCGAGCTGCAACTGGCGGCGCGTGTCAAACACGACTGGCGTGCCGTCCTGAAACACGGCCTGACACTGCAACCAGCCGGTCTTGTCGGCCCACGGCAATACTTTGTAGCTGCCCGGCACCGGCATCAACAGCAGGTTGTTGGCGCACTCGAAACCAGGTAGTTCAGTGCCGATGCCGGCTTCGAACACCTTGAACACGGTGCGATCCGACGAATCCTTGAGCATCAGTGTGCTCACCATGCCGACGCCGCTATGCAGCGCCTTGACCGCCGCAGCGGCAGCGAGCGTCTTGCCGCGCAGCATGCCGTGCACATCGCACCAGGCGAAACGCACCAGCTCGACGGCGCTTGACTGGATCAGCGCCGCGAGTTGCTCCACGTCCTCACCGAGGGCAGCGCTCACAGTTGACCCTGGACAGGGGGCTGCTCAGCCCTGATGTCGTCGCGACCCGCGACAGCGCCCTGACCCTGCTGCGCCGGCAACAGGGCGTCCCAGGGCGCATTGACACGCTTGGCAGCCACCGCCGCTTGCCACCATGCTTTCCAATCTTGCGCGGGTGCAATGCCGTCCACCGTATCGGGACCAAGCCGCAGGTCAGCGACATCGGGTTGCGCGAGGCCGGGGGGTAGCTTGCCTGCCTCGACATCATCAATGGCCTTGAGCAGGATGCGGCGGTTGGTCATGATGGCCACATCGGTGGTACCCAGGTGCTCGCGGGTGCGGTCCTGAATGGCGCCCATGCTCTCGCAGGCCCACTGGTCGTGTACGTTGATGTCGTCCTCACCCATGCCGAGGTATGTTCGCGTGACCTGTTCTTCCGGACTAAAGCCCCAGTTGTTATGGCGGCCCGATTTGGGAATGTAGTCGGGCAAGCTGATTGCGCGCAGGCGTTGGCTGCGCATGGCTTCCTGGTCGACCACGCCGGCAAAACTGGTGAACACCGAGTACCAGTAAGTGTGGGTGTCATCGACCGGCACATGTATCTGTGTAATGGTCATGGTTTCCGACAGCGGTATCACGAAGGTGTGCGGGAAGATCGCGTTGGTGACGCGCACGTGCGTGAGCGCAGCGGTCATTGGACGCAGGGCCGTGAGGCGCATGCCGTAGGGCATCGGCTCGACGCTGATGTTGGGCTGATCGAATTCGCGCATCACGCGTGTCATTGGCCAGCGCTCGCCATTGATGGCGCCCGCACTGGCACCGCGAAACTGGCGGCCGTAGGTATCATCGAGCGACTCATCGACAAAGAAACGGTGCAGGAAAGACGCATGCGCCGGATCCAACCCGACCTCAAAGGCTTGCAGCCAGTTGCATTGCCACAGGCCCTTGAACGCGAACGTGTGGGTACCGGGTGCGGCGAAACAATCGAGCGCCGGAAACGCCGGCGCGGCGCTTCCCTCTGGCCCGAACCAGCCGAACAGCACACCGCTGCGCTCGATCAACGGGTAGTTGCGCTGCCTGACGTGTTGGCACAGCTTGCTGCCGGCCGGTTCAGCCGGGGTTTGAATGCACTGGCCGGTGACATCGAACTTCCAGCCGTGAAAGGGGCAGCGCAGGCCGTCGCCCTCATTGCGGCCGAAGGAGAGGTCGGCACCGCGATGCGGACAATCGCGGTCAAGCAGACCGAACGCGCCTTGCGCATCCTTGAACAGCACCAGGTTCTGTCCGAGTACGCGCACTGCCTTCACCGGACGAATCGCCATGCGCGGATCGAGCACAGGGTTGAATTCATCGGCCAGCGCGACCGGCTGCCAGTAGTGGCGCATCAAATTACCGCAGGCGGTACCGGGGCCGATGCGCGTGAGGCGTTCGTTTTGGGCAGCTTTCATCAAATTCTTTCGAGGGAATTCCGGCGGCAAGGCGCGATAGTAACCGGGTACAAGACTAAAAATGGTAGCGCATAAAGCGGTCACTACGGGGCCGAGTGATTCCCGGCGAACTGCACCCAGTGGCAATCCGCGTGATGTTTGCGTTGCGCGCGGACGCAGTTCAAGGCATCATGACGGGATGGAACGCACACGCATCTCGGGCGGCAAACTCAAAGCGGCCGGTTACGACAAACAGCGACGTATTCTCGAAGTCGAGATGAGCGACGGGCGCATTGTTGAGTACGCCAACGTTGGTGAGGAAATTGCACATCGCTTTATCACCAGCAGCGCAGCGTGGAGCTATTTCCGGGACAACATTGACGATGACTTTCCGAGCCAGGTGGTGGGGCGCGTCGAGGTTAAACCCGGCGCACCGAACCCGTTCGAGTAGCCTGCACCTGCTCCGTCGCGTCCAGCGGGCTTGTCGCGCCGTCCTGCAACGTTGACTCGTTATACTTCGCGTTTGCATTTCTAGCTGCGCGACTTATCGCGCAGATCGCACCCGCCGATGCGTGTTCTAGCGCTTGAAACGTCTACCGAATACTGCTCCTGCGCGCTGCGTGTGGAAGGCGTGGTGCGCGCCACGCATGTGCTTGCCGGTCAGTCGCATTCCGATTGGCTGTTGCCAGCGGTGGCACGCCTGATGGCCGAGGCCGAGTTGGGTTTTTCGCAACTCGATATCATCGCATTCGGCTCCGGGCCAGGTTCATTTACGGGTCTGCGCATCGCCTGCGGTGCCGCGCAAGGCCTCGCGTTTGCGCACGACTTGCCGGTGGTAGGAGTGAGTTCGCTGGAAGCCTTGGCCGAGTTCAGTAGTGCACGACGTGTGATCACGGCGCTCGATGCGCGTATGGGCGAGCTTTATCTCGCCGCTTTTGAACGTGCGTTGCCGGGCGAGGATGCTGCGGGACCCGCGAGCGGTGAGTGGCACACGCTGCTCGCACCCTGTCTCGTACGGCCTGACGCCTTGCCTGCACTGGCGCAGAGCGACGGCTGGTTTGGCACCGGCAGTGGATTTGCCGTCTATGGCGCGGCTTTGCTTGCCCGTTATGCGCCCTTGCAGATTGATGCCGCTACGGTGCCGCACGCCGCCGCGGTGGCAGCCGTTGCCGAGCGCCGCGCCGCGCGTGGCGAGACCATGGCAGCAGAGCACGCCGTGCCGCTCTACGTGCGCAACAAGGTGGCGCTTGACGTGCGCGAGCAGGCTGCCCTGCGGGCGGCGAATGCCGCGCGTGGTGCCGGCACGTTGCGCGGCGGCATGCCCGCCCGAAACGCCAAGGCGGCGGCGTGAGCGCAGTCTTCAAGCAAGACGAATTGCAGTGGACGCCGATGAGCGGGGGAGACGTCGCGCGCGTTGTCGAGATCGAGAACGGCATTTACGATTTTCCATGGACTGCGGGCAATTTCAGTGATTCACTGAAGGCCGGCTATCGATGTTCGCTTCTTTGGCAGGGCGCGCAGATCACCGCCTACGCGGTGGTCATGGTTGGCGCAGGTGAGGCGCATTTGCTCAATCTGTCGGTGGCGCCTGCGTTCCAGCGCCGTGGCTTGGGTAGCTCGATGCTGGACATGCTGATGAGCGAAGCCCGCGCCTGCGGCGCGCGCGACATGCTGCTCGAAGTAAGGCCGTCCAACAGCGCCGGGAGGGCGTTGTATGCGCGTGCCGGGTTTGTGCAACTCGGTGTGCGCAAGGATTACTACCCGGCACACAAGGGCAGAGAGGATGCGCTACTGCTGGGACGCACATTGATAGAGGAGCGGGGCGCGGTTGAGGCGCAACCAGCGTCATGAACCGCATCGAGATGTTGCGCGAGATGGGCATCACGCCGGTGTGGGTACCGCGTCATGCCAAGCCGTCACTGCCGCCTGAGAGTGACATGGCCATGCCGCCAGAAGCCTTGGTGGATGCGGGTTTTGGCGATGCGGCTGCCAGGACTGGCTCCGGGAGCGCCTCGCAGCGCGTGCCTTTGGCGAAAATGGCGCCGGCCGCCACCGCGATGCCTCGGAGCGCTGCCGCCATCGACCCTGCCCGCGCCGAACGCATCGCGCGCATGGACTGGCCCGCATTGAAGGATGCAGTGGCCTTCTGTCAGGCCTGCAGCCTCTGTAAATCACGTCACAGCACCGTGTTTGGCACCGGCGATGAAACGGCAGACCTGATGATCATCGGTGAAGCACCGGGGCAGGAGGAAGACCGCGAGGGCGAGCCGTTCGTCGGTCAAGCAGGCAAGCTGCTCGACAATATGCTCGCTGCGCTTGACTTGACGCGCGCCAAAAATGTCTATGTCGCCAACACGCTCAAGTGCCGTCCGCCCGGCAATCGCAACCCCGAGCCGCTGGAGATGGCGCAGTGCGCGCCGCATTTGATCCGCCAGGTGGAGTTGCTCGCGCCCAAATTGATACTGTTGATGGGGCGCTTTGCGGTGCAGTCGATGCTGGAGACCGATGCGTCAATTGCCAGCATGCGCGGCAAGCGCCATGCATGGCGCGGCGTGCCGGTGGTGGTGACCTATCACCCCGCCTATCTGCTGCGCAGTCTGCCCGAAAAAGCCAAAGCGTGGGAAGACCTGGTGTTTGCCCGTTCAGTGTTGACCGAAGTGGTCAAGGGCTGATTTGCAAAATCGGCCGCGTCTTTGGCGCGGCCGCCAACGGCTTGAATAACTCTGCCACCCGCTACGCTGGAGATGTGCAGGGCAGGCGCATGCGGCGGCGCTGGCGTGTGCTGTCGCCTCAATGCCCGCCGTGCTTGGCCTCGCCAATCAGGTGATCGAGGTTTTCCTTACGGTGGTTGCTGCGGTTCCACAGCATCACCAGCGCCATCGTGCCGGAGACGAACAGGCCGAACAGGATGATCACGGTGTTGATGTGAAAGTTCACGCGAATCATCAATGCATAGATTGCCAGCATCATGAGGATGTTGAGGTTCTCATTGAAATTTTGTACGGCAATCGAATGACCGGCCGACAGCATGACATGGCCGCGATGTTGCAACAGCGCATTCATCGGCACGACGAAATAGCCGGCCATGGCACCGACCAGTACGCACAGTGGATAAGCGAACCACGGGCTTTTCACCAGCACCATCAACATCACCACAAAACCCATCGCTACGCCAAACGGCAGCACTTGCAGGGACTTTTTCAACGGCACAAAGCGTGCCGCAGCGACGGCGCCGATGGCAATTCCGACTGCTACCACGCCCTGCAGGATAGCGCCCTTGTCGAGTGGCAAACCCAGCTGCACTTCGGCCCATTTCAACACGATGAATTGGAGGGTCGCACCAGCGCCCCAGAACAAGGTAGTGACCGCGAGCGATATTTGCCCGAGCTTGTCGCGCCACAAGGTAACGAAGCAGTGACCGAAATCCCGTACGAGTTTGATGGGGTTGATCGACTGTTTGCCGTAGCGCGCGCCGGTGTCCGGAATGAACAGGTTGAACACCGCTGCGACGACGTAAAAGAACGCGATGATGACCATCGCCGCTTCGGGCGCGGTGTCGATCCCGGTATCGAACGGCACGATGTCCATGCTTAGAAGTACTTCCGACACCTTGGGGTTGATCAGCATGCCGCCAACCACCGTGCCAAGCACGATCGATGCGACGGTGAGGCCTTCGATCCAGCCATTGGCCAGCACCAGCTGCTCAGGTGGCAACAGCTCGGTCAGGATGCCGTATTTGGCCGGGGAATAAGCCGCCGCTCCCAACCCGACGATGCCGTAGGCGGCGAGCACAATGTAGTAATCCTCGGTACCGCGAATGGCGATGAACTCGGAAAACAGCAGCACCATGCAGCCAACGATCTTGATCGTGTTGGTCAAGAACATGACCGTCCCTTTGGGTCGCGAGTCGGCAAACGCGCCAACAAACGCGGCCAGCGCCACGTACGACACCGTGAAGAAAAATTTCAACATCGGCGTCACTTCCTTGGGCGCATCGAGTTCGACCAGCAAGGCAATGGAAGCGATCAACAGTGCGTTGTCGGCCAGCGACGAAAAAAACTGCGCCGCCATGATGGTGTAGAAGCCTGGTTTCATTGTCTGGGCCGTTCAGTTCGGCTTGGCCGATTCGGTCGATTAAAATGGGTGTGAGCCACGAGTGAAAAAGGGGCGACATACAGTTAATTTCGAGTGCCGCAGCACCTCTGGTGCAGCCCTTTTTCGGGTGCCCGCTTTATAGCATGAAGGCCTGCCTGACTTGTGCCGTTGCAACACCGTGCAGTGCCAAGCAACCTAAGGCTGCGCGCATTTGCGCAAGGCCTGTCCCTCCTCCAAGCCTACATTTTTGTTGAGTTCGACCGCCGTCATGCCACGCCCGATTTACGCCCGCATCGATGCTGCTGCCCTCACGGCGAATCTCGCTGCGGTGCGCAGCCTGGCGCCGCATTCGCGCGTGTGGGCGGTGGTCAAAGCCAACGCCTATGGTCACGGCTTGCTGCGCGCCGCAGAAGCGCTGCGCTCGGCGGATGGCTTCGCACTGCTTGACTTGAACGAGGCGGCCCGTCTGCGCGAAGCGGGATTTTTGCATCCGATTTTGCTGCTCGAAGGCATTTTCGGCGCCCACGATATCGAGACCGTCGACGCGCTGCACCTGACGCCGGTGGTGCACCAGCGCGAGCAAATCGACCTGATCGAGGCCGCTTCGGCGCGGGGCCAGCTGCGGCGGCCGCTGGATGTGTATCTGAAAGTCAATAGCGGCATGAACCGACTTGGCTTCTCAGGAGATGCGGTGGTCAAGGCGCATGCCCGCCTCAAGGGCTTGCGCGGCGTCAAGGCCGTGACACTCATGTCGCACTTTGCCGATGCCGACGGGCCAACCGGAGTTGCCGCGCAGGTGGGCCGCTTCAACGCCGACACCTTGGGTCTGGCCGGACCGCGCAGCATCGCCAATTCAGCTGCGATTCTGCGGTATCCGGAGACGCACACTGACTGGGTGCGCCCTGGCATCATGCTTTACGGCGCGTCGCCATTTCCGGAGCAGAGCGCGCAAGCGCTTGGCCTCAAGCCTGCGATGACGCTGGCCAGCGAAATCATTGCGGTACAAACGCTGAAAAAAGGTGAGGGTGTCGGGTACGGTTACCTCTATCGCGCCGAACGTGAGATGCGGGTTGGCATCGTCGCCTGCGGCTACGCCGATGGTTACCCACGCCACGCGCCCGGCACCAATGCGTCCGGAGCACCGGTGCTGGTCAACGGCGTGCGCACCCGCACTGTGGGCCGGGTGGCAATGGACATGCTCTACGTTGACCTCACGCCCTTGCCCGAAGCCGGCAGCGGCAGCCGCGTAACCTTGTGGGGCGAAGGACTGAGCGCCGATGAAGTAGCGGCCGCTGCGGGGACAGTCTCCTATGAACTCATGTGCGCGCTCGCAGCTCGCGTCCGCGTGACGTCTTGAAGCTGCGGCGTCGCGCATTGCGGTTCACTACTAACAAGGATTGAGCTTGGCCAAGATAAAAAGCGTTTACGTCTGCAACGAGTGCGGCGGCGAATCGACCAAATGGCAGGGCCAGTGCGCGCATTGCAACGCCTGGAATTCGATGGCAGAAATGAAGGTCGATGCGTCGAAATCCGCTCCCACCAATCGCTTCAGTGCGGTGGCCGGGGTCGCCGATGTCAAGAAGCTGTCGGATATTGATGCCAGCGATGTGCCGCGCATCTCGACCACGATTGAGGAATTTGACCGCGTGCTCGGCGGCGGCATGGTGCGCGGAGGGGTGATCCTGATTGGTGGCGACCCCGGGATTGGCAAATCGACCCTGCTGTTGCAAGCGCTCGCCGGCCTGTCTGCTGCGCGCAGCGTGCTTTATGTGAGTGGCGAGGAGTCAGGCGAGCAGATCGCGCTGCGCGCGCAGCGCCTGGGGCTGAACGCACCCAACATGAGACTTCTGGCCGAGATCAGCCTGGAGAAGATCCAGGCCACATTGCAGAGGGAAAAACCCGAAATCGCCGTGATCGATTCGATCCAGACGCTTTACTCGGATGCGCTGACCGCTGCGCCCGGATCGGTATCGCAGGTACGTGAGTGTGCCGCGCAATTGACGCGTGTGGCCAAATCGACCGGCGTCACCATCGTATTTGTCGGCCACGTTACCAAGGAGGGCACGATTGCCGGCCCAAGAGTGCTCGAACACATTGTCGATACAGTGCTCTATTTCGAAGGCGACACCCATTCGTCGTTTCGCCTGGTGCGCGCAATCAAGAACCGCTTTGGCGCCGTCAATGAACTTGGCGTTTTCGCAATGACAGACAAGGGCTTGAAGGGCGTCTCGAACCCTTCCGCCTTGTTCCTCTCGCAACACGAGCATGAGGTGCCCGGTTCCTGTGTACTGGTCACGCAGGAGGGATCACGTCCATTGCTGGTCGAGATTCAGGCCCTGGTTGACGATGCGCATGCGCCGAATCCGCGCCGCTTGTCGGTCGGGCTGGAGCAGGCGCGCCTGGCGATGCTGCTCGCCGTGCTGCATCGCCACGCCGGTGTCGCTTGCTACGACCAGGATGTCTTCATCAATGCAGTGGGCGGGGTCAAAATCGGTGAGCCGGCGGCAGACCTTGCCGTGATGCTTGCCATCGTCTCGTCACTCAAAGGCAAACCTTTGCCCAAGGGATTGGTGGTATTCGGTGAAGTCGGTCTGGCCGGCGAAATTCGCCCTGCGCCACGCGGGCAGGAGCGATTGAAAGAGGCCGCGAAGCTCGGCTTCACGCAGGCGCTAATTCCCAAGGCGAATGCGCCACGCGCCCCAATCGCGGGGCTCGAAGTGATTGCGGTGGATCGGGCGGCAGAGGCACTGGCGCGATTCCGCTAATCTCCGGCGCGAGCGGAATTCGGATCGTGTTTTGCCGAAGAGCTGCCCGACTTCACGCCAGCGAGTCATGGAGCGAACGCCTACCCGGCGAACCCCTACCTTAGGGCAGCTTTGCCCGAATCCGAAGCTAAGGCGTCACGTGAAAATAACTTGACCAATTTATTTTAGTGTGTTGTAAAGGCGGTATGCATATTGCCGCCGTCGTTGAGCAGATCAGATCGCGCTACCGTTCTCTTGGGCCGGTGATGGATGAGAGAGTGCGTAGG
>JANLTL010000157.1:0-3772 GCA_031362905.1 Burkholderiales bacterium
GGGTTGTGGTCTTCGTCCGGCCCCGGCAGGGTAACGATCAGCCCACCCGACACATGGTGCGCAATGCGGTGCATGTCGTAGATCTGAGTGGCCAGCAGCAGTTTGCCGATGTTGGCGAAGACCGCTTCCGGCACCGCCACGCCTGCCTTGGCGTCCGGGTTGCAATAGACCGAAGCCGCGATACCGCATGCATAGAAGCCTTCGACAATCTTGATCAGGTCGACCATCTGATCGCGCAGGTTGTCGGCGCGGTCGAGGTCGATGCCGTTGGCCTCGGTCATCAGGGCACCGGCGCCGATCAACAGGTCGCCGAAGCCGGCGCGGGCGGCGATGCAGGTGTGGCGGTGATGCGCCGAATAGTCATATACCAGCGGCCCGGCCTGTTGCCATTCGCCAGCCATGAACACCCGCTCCCAGGGCACGAACACCTGGTCGAAGATCGCCACTGCCGTCGATTGCCCGTATTTGCCACTGAATTTCGCCCCCTTCTCGCCGGGGCGGCCGGCCGGGCGCGCCACCAGCGTCAGGCCGGGCGCATCGACACGCACCGCGCAGCAGACCGCAAAGGCGCCGTCATGCTCGCTCATGTTGCGGCAGGGCATCACCAGCAATTCGTGCATGTAGGGCGCGCCGGTGATGATCGCCTTCACGCCGGACAACACCACGCCGTCGGCACGCCGCTCGGTGATATGCAGGTAGGCATCCGGGTTGGGTTGCGCATAGGGCCGCTTGCTGCGGTCGCCCTTGGCGTCGGTCATCGCCACGCCGAGCGTGAGGTCTTCGGCGTAGACATGCTCGAGGTAGGCTTTCACGCGCGGCAGGTATTCGCTCTTGCCTTCGCCATCCATGCGGTGCGCCGATTGCCAGATTGCCGACAAGGCATCACCGCCAAGATAGCGTTGCGCGCAGCCGGTCTCCTGGCACACCAGGCGCACCGCCTCGAGCTTGTTGAGGAGGTCCTGGCTGTTGGCCGGAATGCCCATCATGCGGTTGACGCTGAATGCACCGATCGACGCCACGTCGGCACGCATCACGGGTTTGAACTGCTCGCGCAGCGCGAAATCGTAGGTCATCGCCACGCCATTGACGCCTGGCGCCAGCGACGGCGCATCGACCACCGATTCGATCAGCTGACCATCCACATAGACCCGCGGATGATATTTGCGCAGCGATTCACGATACCCATCTCCGGACAACAGCATGACGACTCCTTTGGTTTCAGATCGCGCCGGCTTTGCGCAGCGCGGCGATGGCATCAGCGTCCAGACCGGCCCACTCCTTGAGCACAGCCTCGGTATGGCTGCCCAGCGGCGGGCCCAGCCATTCGATGCGTCCGGGCGTGCCGGTCAGGCGCGGCATCACATTGGGTACCGCAAAAACATTCTTGCCGGACACGCGCGGTTCGGTGATGAAGGCAATATTCTCGCGCGCCCGATACTGCGGGTCTTCAAAAATCTCGTCAATCGCATACAGCGGCCCGCACGGCACTTCACCCGCACTACACAGCGCCAGAACTTCATCGCGGGTATGGGCGCTGGTCCAGGTGCCCACCAGCGCGTCAACCGCCGCGCGATCTTTCTCGCGTTGCGCCACCTTGCCCCAGACGCCCTCGCCCGCCAGTTCGGGACGGCCCATCACCTCGGCCAGGCGCGCAAAAATCTTGTCGCTGGTGCAGGCAATCGCAATCCAGCGTTCATCCTTCGTCGGGTAATGGCTGTGTGGCACCACATTGACCGTGCCCGGCCCCATGCGCTGGCGCACCAGTCCCTTGTAGTGATAGGCTGGCGCGAGTTCGTCGAGGATGCGGAAAATCGATTCGTACAAGCCGATATCGACCACCTGACCCAGGCCGGAGTGCTCGCGCGCCCGCAGCGCCACCAGCGCGCCCATCGCGCCATACATGCCGGAGAGATAGTCAGGCAGGGTTGCCGACCCCGGCGTGACCGGCGGCCGGTCCGGGTCGCCGGCGAGAAATGAAATACCGCCGAAGGCATTGGCAATGCGCCCAAAGCCTGGCCGCGGGCTGTAGGGCCCAGTCTGGCCGTAGGCCGAGATGCGCACCATCACCAGCCGTGGATTGTGCTTTTTCAACTCCTCCCAACCGAGGCCCCAGCCCTCCAGCGTGCCCGGTTGAAAGTTTTCGACCAGCACATCCGCTTTTTCAACCAATTTTTTAAGCAGGGCCGCGCCTTCGGCATTCTTGAAGTTGATGGTGAGCGACTTCTTGTTGCGCCCCTCCGACAGCCACACCAGTGAATCACCGCAGGGCGTGGGCGTGCCAAACTTACGCGTCGGGTCGCCGACACCCGGCATCTCCACCTTGACCACCTCGGCGCCGAATTCGGCGAGAAAGGTGGCGCAATAGGGGCCGGCGATAAAGGTGGCGCAGTCGAGCACGCGAATGCCCTTGAGTGCGCCGGGGCCGGGCGACACCGCAGCGGCGGCCTGTGAATCGCTCATACGGTTTCACTCTCCATGAATTGCGGTTCCAGTTCAGACGGCAACTCGCCGAGGCAGGCGCGCTTGACATCCTGATCCTCGCGCGAGACCGCCGCCTTGAACCTCGGCGAGGGTACCGACTCCGGGCTTGTGCAAGTTCGGTCTGGTCTGCGCATCCTACGGCTTTGACAGGTCAACACCGCTGGCCTCCACGCCAAAGGCTGCGCTCAGGGGTCCGGTCGAAATGGCCATCGGTCTCTCTGTGCATTGAGCTAGCTTGATCGATTTGAGACGGTAAACCGTCAGTTCAGTTGAGGCGCACCGCGTCTAGCAGCGCATCAAGCGACTCCGCACTGTCGAGGCACAAGACCGCGTCGACCACGCGCTGGGCACGCGCCGCGCTCATGCGCCGTTCGGCATTGCCCATGAACTTGGCAACGATTTCACCTGCGCTCAGGGGGCGCGCATCCGATCCGCGGTTTTGCGCCTCGCGCTGGCGCAATGTGCGCCCGTCCTTCAGGCGCATCACCACTTCGCCCGAGTAGTAGCGCGGAAAGGCGGAGTCAGGGTCGACTTCGTAGTGGATCTTTTGCGTTAACGCCAGCGTGCGCGGATCGGTCAGTGCTTCTTCTTCGAGTTCGGTCAGCGTAAAGCGCCCGCGTACCAGCGCGGTGGCAATGGTGTAGTGCACCGAGAACTGCGCGTCGTAGGCGTTTTGCGGCTTGCGCTTGTTGACTTCAGGTTCGCACACGACGTGGGTCTGTCCGGCACCAATACGCGCTGTGATTCCAACGATGTCGTCAATCGCAAAGCTGTGATTGCGCCGCAATTCCAATGCGGCATCAGCGAAGGCGTGATTGAAGTGGCAGGCCGGATAGGGCTTCATCGCAACATTGAGCATTTCCCAAGTCTCGCCCAGAGCGGCGCTGCACAGGGCAATATCGAACGGATGCTTGGGATCAATATGCGCATTGAACAGACCGTAACGACCCTCGTACGCCCGTTTCGGGCCGACAAAGCCCGCGCGCGCCAGCGCGCAGGCAGTCACCGCCGAAGCCGCCGCCCAGCCCGGGTGCATGCGCTTGGTCCAGGCACCGTCTTCGAGAAATTCCAGACTGCCGGACGCCATGGACAGCGCGATGCCCTGCGCCTGGACCAATTGCGCCGCCGTCATGCCTGAAAGACGGCCAATCGCCAGGGTGGCGCCGAAGATACCGACCAGGCCGGTGGGATGGAAGCCGCGTTGATGAAAACCGTTCTGCGCGGCATGTCCGATGCGGCTCGAGGTCTCCACCCCCACCAGATACGCGGCCAGTGCGTCGCGGCCGCTGGC
>JANLTL010000205.1:0-5214 GCA_031362905.1 Burkholderiales bacterium
CGCCGGGGCGTTCGACCTTGACCACTTCGGCGCCGAGGTCGGCCAGTATCTGGCCGGCCCAGGGCGCGGCGAGGATGCGGCTCAGGTCCAGTACCCGGACATGGGACAAAGGGCCGCGTGCCCGATTGCTTGCGGGGCCGCGCGCCTGATTGTTCACGCTGTCTTGCACGGTAGGTCGCCTCGGATCGCGACGCTCCGACAGCACCCCCTGGCGCTGCGAAGTGCATCGCATTTGCACAGCCTGCACTGTAGCGGCAGACGCCTGAATATCCTACTGGCTGGCGCGGCAATGCTGTGATGCGCCGGGGCGCATAGCGCGGGTGCCTGTTTCAACGCTCTGCCCCCTCGCCCAATGGCGGCTTACCAACTCTGAGCAACGCAGCCAGTCAATCCGGTGGACTATAGATTGACAAAACCTCTATTTGTATATACATTGCAGATATGGTCAAGACGGTCACCAAAATCATACGGGGTGTTGTCTTCGAGTGGGACCAAGCGAAAGCTGCGGACAACCCGATTCATCACGCTGGTGTGACGTTTGATGAAGCTGCCGAGGCGTTCTTCGATTTGGGCGCGCGATGGGTAGATGCCAGCCGCAATGACGAACAACGTTTTGGCGTGATTGGCTATGGCACGAAAAACCGTCTGCTGTTCGTGGTTCACGTCGAACGTTTGGACGATGGATTTCGCATCATCAGCGCTTGGCAGGCGACTTCCACGGAGCGTCGCATATATGAGGAATGACGATGAAAACAAAATCTCTGGAACGCATTCAAAAACGCATGGTGAAAGATCCGCCGATGTCGTTGATTAGCATGCGCCTGCCGCAGCACATGATCGACGAGTTGAAGGAAATCGCCGCCGCCAAAGGCTTTACCGGTTATCAGGGGTTGATCCGCTATTACGTCAGCCAGGGTGCGCGCAAAGACATCGAAGAACTCGATATGCCGAAGCTCGACAACATTGCGCGGGCGCTGAAGGCGCAGGGTGTATCGAAGAAAGTAATCGAACAGGCATTGCAAGCCGCGTAAGGCGTACCTATGAAGAATGGCTCTGGGAGCTGGTTTTGGGAGCGTATACAGCGGAGAGCGTTGGTGGAAGCGGATCACAAAGACATGATGATGTTGATTCGTGTTCACGTCTAAAAGTGGTGGCAGCGCTGGCGAAGGAGTTGCGCCATGAAAAACGCATCTCGGCCCGCAGCGCCTGCGCGCCCTTTTCGGTCATCGACTCGGGCGCGCCGGCGTGTTCTCGGGTCTGGCATGATGTTTCTGCATTGCAGTATTGCGCGCGCGGAGATAGCGCGCGCGCAATGGCTCGCCTAGAATCTGGTTCCACCCCTCGGTGAGCAGCAGGCTTGACCATGAACGAGTCAACGTGGAACTGACATACCGCCCACACGCGGGCCAGCGGCAAAGCGGGCCGACGGGGCATCCGCTTTGACATTGATGGACGGCGCGGACCTCGGCGCGCACGCCGAATTGCCCGGGGTGCGGCTTTGGTACCTTGACACCGGCGGCACCGGCTCGCCTGTGGTGGCTTTGCATGCCAATACCGGCACCGCTGCTGCATGGATAGGGCAACTGCGGGCACTCCATACAGCCGGTTACCGAGCGATTGCCTTTGACCGCCGCGGCTGGGGGCAAAGTCTGGCTGATCCGCTATCGGGCAAACAGCCGGGTTCGGTGGCCGAAGACCTTGATGCCCTTGCCGATGCCCTAAAGCTGCCCGCCTTCGATCTGATCGGCATCGCGGGCGGCGGTTTTGCCGCGCTGGACTATGCTTCCTGGCGTCCCGAGCGCGTGCGCAAGCTTATTGTGGCTGCCTGTAACGGCCAATTCGTCGACGCCGAGATGCAGGATTTTTATACCCGCATTGCCGTGCCGGGGCTCACCGGCAATCTTGCCCAGCGGCCTTACCTCGAGGTGGGCGTGGCGTTCCGCGCGGAGAATCCGGCCGGCTTTGCAAGCTTCATCGAGATGGAACATCACGCCAGGCAGCCCGGCGCGCCCGCTCAACCGATGCGCACACCCAACACGTTTGCCAAGATCGCGGCGATTCGGGCATCAACACTGATCATCACTGGCGGGGCGGATTTGCTGGCGCCACCGGCCTTGATGCGTACATGGGCGCGTCACCTCCCGTGCACCCGGTACGCCGAAATCGGCGACGCCGGTCACTCCATGCATCTGGAGCGGCCGGAAGCATTCAACCAGTTGATGCTGGATTTTCTGAATGCGGCGGACCATTGAGAGTGGAGCATGGAGCGCCGAGAATGGAGAGTGGAGAGTGACCGGACTCATGGAAGAATTGAAAATCTTATCGAGCGTTGCATGAAGCGTCCCATGAAGCATCAGCCGAACCCGCCTGCCATCAATTCACCCAGCGCCGGCATTGCGCGCCGCCGCGTATTGCAGGTGATGCTGATGGCACCCGTCGCCGGTGTCAGCGCCCAGGGCGGTGGTGTGACCAAATTGATCGTGCCCTTTACGCCGGGGGCGTCGAACGATCTGATCGGCCGCCTGATGGCGGAGGCGATGATCAAGCGGACGGGAAAAAACTGGATTGTCGAAAACCGGCCTGGTGCCGGCTCCATGCTGGGTTCGGAAGCAGTCGCCAAATCCGCCCCGGACGGCAACACGCTGCTGCTCTGTGCAAGCGCCAACATGGGCATTCTGCCGGCGATTCAAAAGTCGATGCGTTATGTGGTCGAGCGGGACTTCACTTTTTTCGTGCGCATTGCTACCAGCCCCTTTGCGCTGGCGGTCAGTGCCCAGCTGCCCGTCAACAATTTTGATGGCTTCGTACGCCTGGTCAAGTCGAGGCCGGGTGCAATCCGTCTGGGCACTGCCGGTATCGGCTCACTCGATTACATGGGTGCTGCCATGATGCAATCCGGGTTGGGGCTCGACTTCAACGTGATTCCCTATAAAGGCATGGCTCCTGCGCTCAATGATCTGCGTGCCGGCCACACCGATGCCGCCATCGTCAGCCCCGCCACGATTCGCCCGCTGGCGCAGGAGGGCAGGGTAAAGGTGTTGGCCGTGCTCGACAAGCAGCGAAGTCACGTGATGCCGCAAGTCCCCTGTTCGGCCGAGTTGGGGTATCCGGAACTGGTGGTCATCAGTTGGTGGGGGATTGCCGGGCCGGCGCGAATACCGCAAGCCCTTGCCGCTTCGATGCGCCGGTCCATGATGGAGGTGCTCAATGACCCGGCGTTTGCCGCGCTGCTCAAAGACAAGGGCTTCGAGCCGGCGCCACTGAGTGCGGACGCCTTCGCACAGTTTGTCGATGCCGATCTGCGATCCTGGAAAGCGGTGGCTGCGAAGGCCAAAATATCCGTCGACGAGTGAGGGCCGGTGTGCGCCGCGTAGCGCACAAGCGAGCGGGCTAGTGCTTTGACGCCCTGGCGGCATAGCAGGATTGTGCGCGCGATGCTCGCGACATGCAGTAAAACCAGCTACAGTATGCCGATGCCCAAACGTCTCCTCTTCCGACGCTTTTTTTTCGCGCTGCTGCTTGCCGCAGCAGGCACTGATGCCGTCGCGGCCTACCCCGACAAACCGATTCGCCTGATCATCCCCTTTCCGCCGGGCGGCTCGGCTGATTTCATGGCGCGTGGCCTGGCGCAACGGCTGGGTGCCGAGTTGGGTCAGACGGTGGTGATGGACAATCGCGGCGGCGCGGGCGGCACGCTGGCGGCGGAGGCTGTGGCTGCCGCGCGCCCGGATGGCTACACCCTGATCTTTGCGACCATGGGCACGCTCGCCATCAACCCGGCGCTCTACCCAAAATTGCGCTACGACCCGGTCAAGGATTTTGCGCCCGTTGCCCTGACCCACATCACGCCGCGTGTACTGGTGGTGCACGCATCGGTTGCGGCAAAAAGTGTGACGGAATTGATCGCGCTGGCGCGCACGCGGCCCGGCAAACTTACCTATGGCTCAGCCGGCAGCGGCAGCTCCAGCCACTTGTCGGGCGCGCTGTTTGCGAGCATGGCCGGCGTTGAATTTCTGCACGTTCCCTACAAGGGCAGCGCGCCGCTGCTCACTGATTTGATCGCCGGGCGCATCGACATGACCTTCGATTCATTTTCGGTCTACGAAGAGCACATCAAGGCAGGCCGTTTGCGTGCTCTTGGCGTCACCTCAAAAAACCGGCTCACCGCCTTGCCTGATGTGCCGCCGATTGCCGAAGCCGGCGTGCCGGGCTTTGACGTATCGAACTGGCTCGGTGTGCTGGCGCCGGCCGGCACACCAAAAGAAGTCATCGCCATACTGCACGCTGCGCTTGCGCGTGCCATGGCTACGCCATCGTTGCGTCAGCAGCTCGCCGCAGTGGGCATTGAGCCGCTGCTGGGCTCGCCCGACGAATTTGCCGCGCTGCTGCGCAGCGAACTGGTGAAGTGGGCGCAAATCGTCAAGCGCTCCGGCGCCACTGCAGACTAAGCCGCCAAATAGTACCGCTCAATTATTGGTCAACCCGATGGCGCGAATCACCGGCACCAGCTGCTTCTCGTCGTTCTTCACATACGCGGCAAATTCTTCCGGCCCGGCCAGCGTGACTTCGGCACCCAGGGTGGCCAGCGTTTCACGCACTTTGGCGCCAGTCATCACTTTGGCCATCGCCGCGTAAAGTTTGTCGATCACGGCTTTGGGCGTGCCGGCCGGCGCGGCAATGCCGTTCCACGACTCAGCAACGTAACCGGGCAGACCCGATTCGGCAACGGTCGGCACATCGGGAAACAGGCTCGACCTGCCACGGCTGGCGACGGCGATGGCGCGCAGCTTGCCGCTCCTGACATGCTGTATCTGCGGCGTGATGTTGACGAACGAGACCTCGACCTGCCCGCCGAGTATGCCCAAGACCGCGGGTGCTGCACCAGCGTAGGCGACATGGGTCATCTTCACCTTGGCCATCTGATTGAACAGTTCTCCGCCGAGGTGCGGGCCGGTGCCCGCGCCAGCTGAGGCGTAGTTAAGCTTGCCCGGATTTTTCGCAGCGTAGGCGATCAACTCGCGCAAGTTGTTGACTGGCAGCGACGGATTGACCGTTATCAGGTTTGGAATGGTGGCAAACATGCCGACCAAGGCGAAGTCTTTCGCCGCGTCGTAGGGCAAGGCTGCGTTGATCACCGGCTGCACCACCAGCGGTGCGAGGGTGGTCAGCAGCAGGGTGGTGCCATCCGGCGGCGCCTTGGCGACGAAGTTTGCG
>JANLTL010000207.1:0-3315 GCA_031362905.1 Burkholderiales bacterium
CCCAGCGGATTTCGTCGAGCCGGATGCTGGCGTTCGGACGGTTGGCGAAATACTCGCGAAAGCGTGCATCGATCAATTCGTAGTACGAGGCCTTGAACTCGGCGTAGTCGGGGTGCACACCCGGGTCGATCGACCAGAGCCATTCATACCAGCTGGCGAGGTGGACTTGCGCACCGCCCGCACCCAGGCCCGACGCGCGGTTGAGCAGCTGCGCCACCTCGTTACGAATTTTCCGATGCCGTATCTCGCCGAACAGCTCAATGAGCATCGGCGCGTAGGCGTTCGACCAGCCATCCTTCATCCGTTGCACCGAAGCCAGCGCGGTTGCCTCGTCCGCATGCAACAGGGCCCAGAACACCGGCAAGGCCAGTGGCGCAGCGGCGGACTTGCCGGCAGGCGATGTGGACGACGATGTGGATGCCGATGCGGCAGGCGTGGCGGCGCGCACGCCGGCGCCGGGTTTGGCGGCCTCCTGTGCAAAGCCCCTGCCGGTCAACAACGGTGCACACAGCAGTGACGCGATCAACAGGAAATGCAGGGCGTCTCGCATGGTGTGCTCCGTAGATGATCTGGCGCAGATGCAAATGCACGCAGAGTCTGATACGTTGCGGCGTTGCGGTCGGATGAGCTGCCTGTCAAAGGATGGCCGGACCCGGAGGTGGGCAGCGCACCTTATCCTGATGCTCGGCACCACGCTGCGGCTATCATCAGCCATCGCGGCAACTACCGCGCTACGAAACCCGGAGAACCCCATGGCTGGCACTTTGAACGTAGCGGATACCATCGAGAGCGCCGGCTTTCCCCTCGGCTTCAAGGTGGCGCAAGGCACGGCGCAGCGCCCGCTGGCCGGCATGGACGCAGCCCAAGACATACTCAAGGTCGAGTTGCGGGCGATGGGCGGGCACCAGAAGGAGTGCGTTGTCACCGATGGCGTTGCGGGTTCGGCCTGGCGCATGGTGTGCGACGAGGGTGCCGGCCTCAATGGCAGCGACCTCGCGCCGTTTCCGCTCGGCTTCATGAGCGCCGGCCTGCAGGCGGAACTGTTGGGCCGGATCGCACGCCTGGCGCTTGCCCGCGCCATTCCGCTTGGCTCCCTGCGCACCGAACTGGTTAACCGGTATGCATTCGAAGGCTCTTTTTTTCGCGGCACCGGGCGCGGCTCGGCGTTGGCGCCGGCTTTCAAAGTGCATCTCGATTCACCGGTGCCGGTACAGCAGGCGCGCGCGCTGGTGGCTGACGCGGCTGGCGCTTCACCTTTGCTCGCTGCGGTGAAGAACGCACTGGCCAACACTTTCGCGCTTTATGTCAACGGCCAGCGGCGCACGCCTCTACAGGTGCTGCCTTCGATGCGGGCGGACGCACCCGATCCGCTCAAATCCTGGAAAGGCGTGCCGCAACCACTGGCCGGCGCCGACACGCTGACCGACATTGTGGCCAAACTGGCGCCGCCGCCGGCCAACGCCGGCACGCCACGCCCACCGATGCGGCCGGACGAAGATGTACGATTCGCGATCGAGATTTGCGGCGAGTCGCACTGGCAGGATGGGATCGCAGCAAGCCAGACCTGGGCTTCGAAACCGTTTGGATCGCGCTTCGGCCTCAAGTCCGATGAACGCAGCGCGGGTGACCAGGCGCCAAGCGGCTTGGCGCTGGCCGCCGCCGGCGTGGCGTTCTGCCTGATGACGCAACTATTGCGCTATGCCGAATTTCGCAAGTACCAGATCCGCGCAGTGCGCATCGTGCAGTATTGGCCGATGCAACAGGTGTTGGGCGCCGATGGCGCACTCAGTGGCACCCTCACTGGTACCAGCGGCAACCTCGACACCCATGTGTTCCTGCATGGCGAAGAGACCGACGACAACATGGGCCACCTGCTGCTCAGTTCCGCCAACACCTGCTATCTGCACGCCCTGCTGGGGGGCGCGCTGCAACCCGAGATCACTCTGTTGCACAACGGCGTGCCGGCGTGATGCGAGCAACGCGCGCATATTGAACAAGCGGCACATCCGCCTTGGGCAAACGGCATGTGCGCCCTGAGCAAGCGGCACACGCGCCGTGGGCAAGCAGCGCGCGGGCTGTGGATGCGGCGCGCGCTTACTCGGCGCGGGCGCCCGAGTCCTTGATCACCCGCGCCCACTTGGCGTGTTCGTCGCGGATGCGCGCCTCGAGAAACTGCGGCGTACTGGCCACCGGCTCGAACGCCTGGGCCGCCAGCCGTTCTCGCACTTCCGGCAACGCCAGCACTTGCGCGATATGGTCGCGCAGCAGGCGCACCACCGCCGCAGGCGTTCCGGCGGGCGCCATGAACATGTACATGTTGTCGACCAGGTAATCCGGGAAGCCCGATTCGCCCACTGTTGGCACCTCCGGCAGGATTGCCAGGCGTTTCGGGCTGGTCACGGCCACAGCCGCCAGCCGGCCCGACTTGATCAGGGGCACCGTCGGCGGGATCGCCGCCAGGGCCAACGTGATCTGCCCGCCCATCAGTTCCTGGAGGGCCGGCGCGGCACCCTTGTAGTTGATCACCTGGAGATCGGCTTCCCCCAGCTTGCGAAACATCTCGATCCCGAGGTGTCCGGTGGTACCGGTGCCTGGCGAGCCGACGTTGATTTGCGCGGTGCGTGAACGTGTGACCACCTCGCGCATGTTGCGCGGGCCCAGCGCCGGGTGGGCCACGAATATCAGCTCCGATACCGCCGCCAGAGTCACTGGCACCAGATCGCGAAACGGATCGTAGCCGGGGCTGGCGTACAGGCTGGCGTTGACCACATAGGCGGTCGAATGCAACAACAGGGTGCTGCCGTCGGCCGGCGCCTTGGCGACCGCGATGGTGCCGATGTTGCCCCCTGCGCCGGGGCGATTGTCCACCAGCACGGGCTGGCCCCAGCGCTCGCCCAGTTTTTGCGCGATCAGGCGGGTGATGAAATCGTTGGGTCCGGCCGCGGCGAAGGGCACGACGATACGCAGCTGCCTGGTCGGCACCTCGAGCGTCTGCGCGATCGCCTGGGCCGGCAGCAGGCCAGCGAGTAGGCAACCCGCGACGATGGTGAGACCGGGATTGAGGCCGCGGTTGGCATTGCAGGTTGACGGAGTGAGGGGGCGTGAGATGCGCGACATACGGATTTTCCGGGACGGCTGTTGGAGTGCAGGTGCGGCACGGTATGGCGGGCTAAGAGTATCCACCCGACGACGCAGCATACGGCAAATAGGCAAGATCGCATTTTAACAAGTGCCCCTGACCGGCCTTGTCAGTCGATGCAGGTTTGGTCAGACCGTATTTGCCGTATGCTGCGTCGTCGGGTGGATACTCTTAGC
>JANLTL010000242.1:0-12895 GCA_031362905.1 Burkholderiales bacterium
ATGGCAGCATCGGCCTGCAAGTCGCTTGTACCAACGGTTATAGCGTCCTATGGCGCGGAAATTTCCCGTCCGTTGACGAGCAGGCGCGCGCTGTTCCAGGGCGAGCCTTCGAACCAGAACACCACCGCGCCTTTGGACGTAGCGACCACGCGCGGGTGTGTGGCTTCACGATTGGCGGCAATGGTTTCGACCGCGCTCCAGGTGCTGCCGTCAGCGGACTTGGCAATGCGCAGCGGCGAGCCACGCCCGGTCGACTCGTCCCATACGGCGATCAGGCTGCCGTCTTGCGCGACGGTCAGGTCGGCATTCTTGGCGTCATCGGTACCCAGCTTTTTCGGCTTGTTCCAGGTTGCGTCGGCAGCGCCGCCAGCGGCACTGAGTGCGGCGTGATACAGGCCCTGCATGCCGTCCTTGCCGGTCCATACCAGCGTGTGCAGGGTCTTGTCGCGCACCGTGAGGGCACCACCGACATGCGGGCAGCCGTTGACGCGCCAGTCGAAGCCGCCGATCGAGGCCGGCGTGTTCCATTTGCTGCCATCGCTCGAAGCCATGTGCATCATGTCGCGCGGCTCGTCGCCACGATACAGCACCGAGACTTCGCTCGCGCCGCCCGCGCCGCTGTGCGTGGCGATGCTGTTCCAGCAGCAGTCGCAGGTGCGCGGCACGAGCGCGACATCTTTGCGCCAGCTCGCACCAAGATCGTCCGACTTCGCATAGCGCAGGCCCTGGCGACCGTCGCGGCTGTCGAGCCAGACCATGTGCATGGCGCGCGCCGCGGCGGCGCCCGGCACTGCGCCACTGTTCGCTGCCGCCACCATGCGCATGAAGGTCTGCGAACCGGCAGCATCGGCGAAGGGGGAGGGTCCGTTCTTCCAGGTGGCGCCGCCGTCATCCGACACAGCGGTTTGAATCAAGCCGCCACGTCGCGCATTGGGACGCGGCGCCGTCCACGCCACCACGATGCGGTTGCCGTTGCCGGCGATCGAGGGGTTCTCGCCCGGGTGGTGCGCAGACAAGCGCTCGGTGCCGGCATTGACGCGTACCGCTTTGCTCCAGCTCGCGCCGCCATCTTTGGACACGCGATGAAACAGCAGGATCGATGGCCCGCCTTTCTTGCCGTGGCCGGTGAGCAGGTGAATCGTGTCGCCCTCGGCATAAACGTCGAAGTGCGCGATATCGGTCGCAACACTTTGCGCCAGCGCGAGGGATGAGAAGGGCAGCGCGCCGCAGAGGCCTGCGAGCAAGGCGCCGGCTTGTAGCATCAAGCACACTCGCCGCCAGAAAAATTGACCTTGCATGAATGTTCTCCAGAGGGTGAGGGCGGCGAAGACGGGGTGATCTTACCGCTTACCCGCTTACCCGCTTACCCGCTTACCCGCTCACCAATCGCGGCCGGCTGCCAGGCTGGCGACACCCGCAGTTGGCGGGCGTTCGGCAACCGCCCGGCAACCGCCCGACCAGCGCCGCTACCAGGCCGCGCCCAGTTCCTTGAGTATGTCAGGCACGATCCGGTGTACTTGAATGGCGATGAACGCAGAGCCGAGCGGATCTCCCTGTGCCCCTGCGGTGGGTGGCCCGATGATGCGCAAGCGCCTGGCGGGTGTGCCGTCATCGGCAAGGGCACGGCACTGCGCATCGACCGCCAATCCAGTGCCGCTCGCGTCGGCAATCACGAGAGCACGTTGCATCAGTGCCGCATACAGCGCCACCTCATGCACGGGCGTGGCGTCGACGCCGGTGCAATTGATGATGTGGTCGTATTCCGCCGCATGCGCGGCGCCAGCGCCTCGCTCGCGCAGCGTGACGCGCAGCGATGGATTGGCTGAAGCGAATGCCACAGCGTGAATCGCCGCAGCGCGAAAGCGCACTTGACCGCGTTGTTCGCCGGCGTGCACGATGGCGCTGTTCTGCGGTGGCACACGGAAGCGGTGCACGTCGTACCACGGACGCACCTGGCGAAAGAAGCGTCGCTTCTCCGTGAGTGACAACAGCGGCCACAATTGACCGAGCATGTCGCGCAGATGGTCAAACGCGTGGTCCCATGCCACACCGGTGCGGGCCTGGGTGCGAATTTCGCTGCGCACCGTACGCAGCAGCTTGCGCACGGTGAGGGGTGGTGGGTGCATGGCGTTGCGGATGAACGCCTCAGGTGGCAAGCCGGTGCGTTCGAGCATTGGCGCCAACGGCGCCGCGCCGGGAGCGGGAGGAGGGCGCTGCGGTCGAGGACGCAGGCCGCGCCGTGACACGATGTCGATGCAGCCACGGTGACCGGCAGAGAGCAGCGTCGAGACGGCATCGTAGGCAGTCAGGCTGCTGCCGAGCACGAGCACGCGATCATCTGCCGGCACCGGAGGCAGACGCGGGCTCGACAACGGGTCGGCAATGACGCGAGGGTGTCTTGAAAACCCGGCAGCGAAAGCGGCGGGCAGGCGTGCACGCGTGTGGCCACAGGCAAGGATCAGCAGGTCGCAAGGCAGCTGCGCGCCGTTGGCGGTCACGACCTGCCATGCGGCGTCATCCGGTATCAAGCCCGGGCGCGCATCGATCGCCGTGTCGCGCTGGTGCGCAATGGTGGAGCCATTCGGCCACGCCGAGTGCTGGACTACGGTGTGTTCGAGATAGCGCCGAAACGTCGAGCGCCGCACAAAGAGCGTGCCATTTGCCACGCGCGCGCCGGCATCGCCCGCCAGCGCATTGTGCTGGTCGCACCAGTGGGCAAACATGCCCGGCTCAGCCGGGTCGAGGCTGTGCATCTGTGGCTGCCCATTGATGCGGTGGTCAGGCTCATCACTGGAGTAGGCGAGGCCGCCACCCACGCTTGCGCGTGGTTCCACGATGGTGATGGCGAGAGGCTGCGGGCTGCGGCGCACCAGTTGCACGGCAGCAGCCGATCCGCTGAACCCTCCGCCGATGATGACGATGCGAGGCATGGTTCGGGTCATACGCTGCCTGTGTGCAGCCGTAGTTTGAACATCGCGCTGGGTCAGTGCAATCAACGCGCCCAAAAAGAGTACGCCCCCTGATACCACCAGCCCGGCGAACAATCCGCCGAACAGGTCAGCCAGTGCACCGGTCATGACCGGTCCGGCGATCTGGCCGGCGGCGAAGTAAATCGTGAAGGTTGCCACCGTAGCGCCCCATGCCTGTTTGGGCAGGGCGCGCTTGACCAGGTTGGTAATCGATCCGGGGATGTTCCACATTGACGCACCAAACAAAGCGGCCGAGAGGAGCATTGGCACGGTGCCGGTATCGATCAGTGGCAGTACCGAGCCGATTCCCAGTACCGTGAGAGCGGCGGCCAGCATGTGCCCCGGAATCCAGCGCTCCAGCGGAATGCGCCACAGCCAGGGTCCGAGCAAACTGGCCACGCCGAAGGTGACCCACATGGCGATCACGCTGTTGGTCGAGGCGCCGTGGTCGCGCATCCAGGCGATGACGAAGGTCATGTAACCGATGTAGCCCAGTCCAAACATCACATACGCCGCAACGCCGGCCTTGAGGTGTTCCACGCCGGTCTGCGTGCCAGCGGGCGGTGTCTCGCCATTCGGTGTCAGGTTGGGTTCGGCAATGCGCGCTGCCGCCCACGCGCACGCCAGCAGCAGCACCAGGCCGGCCCATCCCATCCAGATCCAGGCGTCTTGCCAGGCACTGGGTCCACCAGCGTCAAGCAGCAGTGGCAAGGCGACACCGCACAGCAAAAACCCGACGCCGCCACCAGCGAAGTAAATCGCAATGGTGGTGGCAGCGGCCTGCGGCCGCGCCGGCAGGATGTTGCCGGACAGTGCCCCGCCACTGATGAACGCGGCTGCACCAAACACACCGCTCGCCAGACGCCAGAAGCCAAGCCAGACGATGTCGCGCGTGAGGCCCGTTGCCAGCACCGCAAGCGCGGTCAACAGCACGCCGCCGATGAACAGCGTGCGATTGCCGGTCTGGCGGATCACGACGCGTGTGGCCACCGCACCGAGCAGGTAGCCGATCGCGTTGGCAGTATTGAGCCAGCCGGCCTGGGTGTAGTTCCACTCGAGGTCGCCGCGCATCGCCGGCAGCACCAGAGCATAGGCCATGCGTGCGAATGAATTTGAAACCGTCACCCCGAGCGAAAGCATGAAGGCGAGTGTGTAGGCTTGCGCCAGCGTGCGGTCGCTTGACAGGGCGGTTGCAGAATTCAAAAGGGAATGCCGAAGCGGGATGATGGGGACACTGCGTGGGGACACGGTGCCGCGGCAGTATAGGCGACCCCAAAAATACCACGGGCGCGCGTAGTTTCCTCTCTACAACACGCTCGCACCAACGGTCTGCGCGTATGTCTGACTTACCGCCGTTCCTGGCGACCGCTGAAACCATGCTCAATCAATTCTGATGCCGGCGCGCTTGATGGTCTCGGCAAAGCGGGCTTTCTGGTCCCGCAGGTCGCGCGCAAAATCTTCCGCCCCGGCGTAATCGACGTCGAGGCCGACGCTCACGAGCCGTTCGCGTACGTCGGCTGCCTGCATCACCGTATTCATCGCCACCGAGAGACGATCAATCACCGCCTTGGGCGTGCCCGCTGCGACCATGACACCGATCCACGCTCCGAGGTTGTAGCCCGGCACGTTGGCCGCTTCGGCCAGCGGTTCGATGCCAGGTGCCAGCGCCGACGCTTTGGCAGTGCTGATGCCGTAGGCGCGCAGGCGGCCCGCGCGCACCAGGGGCATCGCCGCGGCCACCGTTTCGATCGCGTAGTGCACCTGGCCACCGGCGACGTCGGTCAGTGCCGGCGCGCTGCCTTTGTACGGCACGTGCGTCACCGTGAGCCCGGCGCCCGCATTGAACGCCTCGGCCAGGATGTGCGCCGTGGCCCCGGTGCCGGATGACGCAAAGCTGTACTTGCCGGGGTTCGCCTTGACCAGCGCCACAAACTCGCGGGCGTTGGTGGCGGGAAACGAGGGCGCGGTCAACAGCAAAAAGGGTGCGAGGGCAGCCTTCGCTACGGGAACCAGGTCGCGATCGGCATCGAATGGTGTTTTCTGCAACAGCGGATTGATGGTGATGGGCCCGCTCGAGCCCATCAGGAGGGTATAGCCATCAGCGGGCGCTTTGGCAGCGAAATCAGTGCCGGTCATGCCGCCAGCGCCGGGCCGGTTTTCGGTGACCACGGGCTGGCCGAGTACTTCCGACAGCTTTTGCGCGACCACCCGGGCGACCAGGTCGGTGGCTTGCCCAGGTGGCCACGGAATGACCATGCGCAGCGGACGATTCGGGTAGGGTTGTTGCGCCAGTGCTGACGCGCATAGCATCAGCGCACTAGTGAAAACGACGATGTGTCGCATGTGGTCTGCTCCTTGGTGGTGGTCTGCCCGTATCCAAGCGCGGCAGTTTGCGCATAGTGCACCAGAAACGCCGGCCAAGGCCAAGCGGTGCCGCCTCTGTGAGCGGTGCCTACTCCCGCCACGGCCTAGTCGGCCGGGGCGAACAGCTCCTGCGCGCTGGCAACACCGCGCAAATCGTGGCGGCCGACGCTTCGAAGAGGCGCCTTGACCTGGCCGGCGAATTCGGCCGACAGCAGCAGGGGCTCGCCCAGATCCTTGGTCATCGACTGGATGCGCGCCGTCATGTTGACGGCCGGGCCGACCACGTTGAAAGCGAGGCGGTCACGCGAGCCGACATTGGCGTGGGTCACGGTGCCGACGTGCAGTCCCAGGCCGAAGGTGATCACTGCCTGGCCGGCGCGCCGCCGCCGATGGTTGACCACGGCGATCGAGTTGAAGGCGTCGCGCGCGGCGTCGAGCGCCGCCTCACAGACGGTCGCGCGGTCGCCGGCGGTGCCGATCTCGAACACGATCAGGATGGCGTCGCCGATGAACTGCAGGATCTCGCCGCCGCGCGATGCCGCCGCCACCGCACAGTATTCGAAGTAGTCGTTGAGCAACGATAGCAACTCGCCGGTCGGCAGGGTTTCGGACAAATGGGTGAAGCCGCGCAGGTCGGAGTACCAGAATGCGGCATCGATGCGGTCGCCGTCGCCGCGCTTGACCTGGCCGTGAATGATGCGTTCGCTGATGCGCGGGCCGACGAAGGTGTTGAGCAGGCCCAGGGTCGAGCGGCGCACCGCGATGATTTCCACCAGCGGCGCCAGCAGATTCGACAAGGCCGTGAAACGTTTGAAATCGGCATCGGTAAAACCCTCGGCATGATTGGTCGCCAGCGTCATTGCGTTGACCGTGCCGGCACTCGAGATCATCGGCAGCGCGAAGTAGTCGGTGATTCCTTCGTTGCGCAGATCCTGCACCAAAGCGTGCTCGCCGTCCTGTGGCGCGGGACCCACGCGCAGACGTGCGGCTTCAATATGCTCCTGGACGTGCTGGATCGGGCTGCCCACATAGGCGTCGCTGGTTCTGACCTCATGCCCGATGCTGTCGCGCCGCACACCGTTGACGCGGCTCCAGCGGGCGCTCCAGCCCGCCAGTTGCGGATGCAGGGTCCGGCTCATCAAGCCGAGACGGTCGACGTGGGCGCCGGCAGCATCTTGCTGCGCGCCCACGCCTTCGATCAAGGCGCCGGCGTCGCGCACGCGCCGCCCCTCGGTGTAGAGCCAGGTCGCCACCGGCTCGAGCGACCAGCCCTCATCCGGGCCGAACAGCACGCTGTGGCTCATGGCTACAGCTTGAGTGCCGGTCGTTGCGCCATCACCTCGCGCCAGCGCCGCAGGTTGGCATGCTGCTCGCCCGGCTTGACACGCACAACACGCGCAAAGTCCACTGCAACCACAGCTGTGATGTCGGCAATGCTGAAGCCGCTGGCGGCAACAGTGTCACGCCCCGCGAGCTGCGCGTCGAGATGGTTGAAGAACTGCTGCAGCCGTGCCACGCCGCGTTGTGCCAGTTCGGGGATCTGCGGATAGTCCACCGGACCGGGCAGGGCGCGGTTGACCATGGCCGGTGAACTGTTGCGCAGCGCCTCGGCAATCGCCATCAACCCTTCGAACTCGGCGCGCCAGTTCCAGCTGGCGATCTCCGCTTTGTCATATGCCGTAATGCCGAGCAGCGGTGGTTCAGGAAAGCGTGCTTCCACATAGGCAGCAATGCCGGCGTTGTCGGTCAGGATGCGGCCATCTTCGAGTTGCAGCGCCGGCACCGTGCACAGCGGGTTAATGGCGCGGTAAGCCTCTCCGAGTTGCTCGCCTTTGGCCAGATCCACGTTGACCGTGACATGTGCCACTCCTTTTTCTGCCAGCAGGATGCGGGCGCGACGCGGGCTCGGTGCAGTGGCACAGTCATATAACGTGATGCTCATGCAATCTCCTTGCGGCCGGGGAAGTCAGTGCGGACATGCACGTAACACGCTATCTGCCTGCGAATCTCGCGCGATGGCGCCCCGAACGCGGTTTTTCAGAGTGATGTCGGGCTGACCTGGTCTGTCAGTCGACGCAAATCCGCGCCTTTGCTTCAGCGTACTCCCGCTTGAAACGCGCCACCAGGCCGGCCGCCGGCATCACCGCGCGAATCGCGCCGATGCCCTGGCCACAGCCCCAGATGTCTTTCCACGCCTTGGCGGCGTTGGCGCCTTCACCGGTGGAGAAGTTCATTTTGCTCGGGTCGCTTTGCGGCAGGTTGTCGGGGTCCATGCCGGCGTTCTTGATGCTGCCCTTGAGATAGTTGCCGTGGATACCGGTGTAGAAGTTGCTGTAGACGATGTCGTCCGAATTCGATTGCGTGATCATCTGCTTGTAGCCCTCTACCGCGCGCGCTTCGTCGGTGGCGATGAAGGCCGAGCCAATGTAGGCGAAGTCGGCCCCCATCGCCTGCGTCGCCAGGATGGCACCGCCTGACGAGATGGCGCCCGACAGCGCGATCGGGCCGCCGAACCACTCACGAATTTCGGCGACCATCGCGAACGGGCTTTTGACGCTGGCGTGTCCACCCGCACCGGCCGCGACCGGGATCAGGCCATCAGCACCTTTTTCAATCGCCTTGTGCGCAAACACGTTGTTGATGACGTCGTGCAGCACCACGCCGCCCCAGCTGTGCACCCCCTGGTTGACGTCTTCGCGCGCCCCCAGGCTGGTGATGATGATCGGCACCTTGTATTTGGCGCACACCATCATGTCGTGTTCAAGGCGGTCGTTGCTGCGGTGGACGATCTGGTAGATTGCATACGGTGCGGCGGGGGACTCGGGGTGCGCCTTATCGTGCGCGGCCAGGGCTTCGGTGATCTCGGCCAGCCACTCGTCCAGCTGCGCTGCCGGGCGTGCGTTGAGCGCCGGCATGCCACCGACGACACCGGCCTTGCATTGGGCAATCACCAGCTTGGGGTTGCTGATGATGAACAGCGGTGAGCCGATGACGGGAAACTTGATGTTCTTGAGGACGGGCGGGAGGCTGCGTGCGGGTGCGGTCATGGGATGTGAAGGTTAGTGGTCAGTGAAGAGGGTTGGAGCTGGCTAAGGAGGGACTGGGGATCCGGCGCATGGATTATCAGGGATGTGTGGCGAACCACGGTACCGGGCGGTATCGCGAGAGCACGCCTCGGCAGCAATGCCTGCTGGTTTTGCGGCCGCTGGTGTTGGCGGTATTCAAGGGCCAAAACTGGAGCGCAGCTGAATGCCCCAGCGCCCTTGCTGATAGGTCAGCGCGTACAGCGACTCGTAGACACCGATGACCGAGTCGTCGCTGCGAAAACGCGTGTATGCGACCATGTAATGCGCCTTGTGCTGATTGAACTGGACCAACTCGCGGGTGCGCCAGGTGCTGACCTTCCAGTCGTCTTCCCGCCTTAGCCGATCGAACAGGTCCATCGGGTTGCTGCCCGGATGCCCGTAGACCTTGACGCTCCCGCCAGCGAAGCGCACGTGCGGAAAATGCATCGTGGCATCCATTGCCGCCGCGTCATAGGCGTTCACGGCTGCCATGAACTGGTCCAGCACCTTCATGCATTGAGCGTCTATCTGTGACTTTTCATCGACCATGGTGAGCTGTCTCCAAGGGGAAAAAGTTGAATCGGGCGATCCGGCTCATGCGCACGCCTCGGCGCGCTGCGCGAGCATTGCGCCTGCATGCCCAGAGACCGTACACTGGGGCGTGAGTCCCTTCAGAGGAGTAGACATGAAGATTATTCTATGCGGCTGGGTGTTGTGCGCAGGCTTGGCGGCTCTTGCAGCGGTAACCCCTGCTGCGGGTAAGGAAGTGCCCGCGCCAGAAGCACGCGCGATTCGTGCAGTCGTCGAGGCGCAGTTGGAGGCCTTCGCCAAGGACGATGCCGACAAGGCCTTTTCATACGCCGCGCCATCGATCCAGCAGATGTTCGGCAGTCCCGGCAACTTCATGCGCATGGTACGCATTGGCTATCCGGTGGTCTACCGTCCTGTGTCGGTGGTTTTCCTCAGGCCGGAACTGCTCGATGGTGACGTACTGCAGTCGGCGCACATGACCGATGAGGCCGGGCAGGTGTGGGTGGCGCACTACCGGATGCAGCGGCAGACAGACAAGACCTGGCGCATCGGCGGCTGCCAGGTGGAAAAAAGCGCGGCGCGTGTGACGTAGGGTGAGCCATCGGAAGATGGCGCGTGACGCAAATCCATCGAGACTAATGCAGAGCATCATTTCCTGTATGGCGGTACACAGATCAGGGCAATCAAAGCGGGCAAATGAGAGCGGGGAGAGGGGAGAGCACCATGTTTGAAGCAGCGGAACTGGGGCACAAGGTCAGCAAGGAAGAGTATGCACAGCGCGAACCGATCCTGCGCGAGGCCTTGCTCAAGGCACAGTACGATCTTCTGGCGCACGCGAAATTTCCGGTGATCATCATCATCGGTGGTGTCGATGGCGCCGGCAAGGGCGAGACCGTCAACCTGCTCAACGAATGGATGGATCCGCGCCACATCGTGACCCACGCCTTCGGCGAGTCATCCGACGAAGAGGCCGAGCGCCCGCCGATGTGGCGCTTCTGGCGCGCGTTGCCGCCCAAGGGGCGCATTGGCGTGTTGTTTGGCTCCTGGTACACCGAGCCGATCGTCAAGCGCGTGCTCAAGCAAACCAAATCAAGTGCGGTGATGCAGTCGATCGAGGAAATCCGCCACTTCGAAGCCATGCTTGCCGCCGAAGGCGCATTGATCCTCAAATTCTGGTTTCACCTGTCGAAGGATGCGCAGAAGAATCGCCTGAAGGTGCTCGAGAAAGATCCAAAAACGCGCTGGCGCGTCACTGACACCGATTGGGAACGATTCAAGATGTACGACCGCTTCCGCGCCGTGTCGGAGAATTTCCTGCGCGAAACCAGCAGCGGCGAGGCGCCCTGGTTGATCATCGAGGGCACCGACCCGAACTATCGCTACCTGACGGCGGGCACCATGCTGCTCGAAGCGATCAAAAAGCGCCTGGCCGACAAGGCGCCACGTCTGAGCATGGCGCCGGCGCCGCTTGAACCGGCGCTGGACACGCGCAATATCCTCAATACGCTCGACTACCAGCAGACGCTCACCAAGAAGGAGTACGACAAGAGCCTGGAGAAATACCAGGGCCGGCTCAACACCCTGTCGCGCGACCCGCGCTTTCGCGGCAAGTCGCTGATCTGCGTGTTCGAGGGCCAGGATGCGGCGGGCAAGGGCAGCACCATCCGGCGCATCACCGGCGCGCTCGATGCACGCCACTACCGCGTGATCCCGATCGCCTCGCCGACCGAGGAAGAACGTGCCCAGCCCTATCTGTGGCGCTTCTGGCGTCATTTGCCGAGGCATGGCCGCGTGACCATCTTCGACCGCTCCTGGTACGGGCGCCTGCTGGTCGAACGCGTTGAAAAATTTTGCGCCGAAGCCGACTGGATGCGCGCCTATCACGAGATCAACGATTTCGAAGAGCAATTGGTGCGCAACGACGTGATCCTGGTCAAATTCTGGGTCGCGATCACCAAGGACGAGCAGCTGCGCCGCTTCAACGAACGCAAGAAGATCGCGTTCAAGAACTTCAAGATCACTGAAGAAGACTGGCGAAACCGCAAGAAGTGGGGCGACTACGAGCGCGCTGTGTGCGACATGGTGCAACGGACCAGCACTAACGTCGCGCCGTGGCACGTGGTTCCGGCCAACAGCAAGCTGTTCGGGCGCATCACGATCCTCAAGACCCTGTGTGAGCGGCTGGAGCAGAGTCTGTAACGGCTAAAACCGTTGGTGCAGGCGGGTCTCAGGGGATCGTGCCGTGAAATCATTGGTGCAAGTCCCGTTGCGGGGTATTGCCCGTCAGATTGACTAATCGGCTTTTGCGCCCGACTCCTTGACAATCTTCGCCCACTTGGCCAGTTCGCTGCGGCAATAGGCGGCGAATTCATCGGGCGTGCTGCCGACCGGCTCGGCGCCGAGCGCGGCGTAGCGCTCGCGCACGTCCGGCAATTTCAATATCCTCGCGGTCTCGCCGGCGATGCGCTCGGTGATGTCGCGCGGCGTGCCTTTGGGCGCCCACAGGCCGTACCAGGTGCTGATGTCGTAACCGGGCACGGCCGCTTCAGCCACGGTGGGCAGGTCGGGCACTGCGGCCGAGCGCCTGGCGGTGGTGACGGCGAGCGGACGCAGCTTGCCGGCCTTCACATGCGGCATGGCCGAGGGCATGGAGTCGAACATGATTTGCACCTGCCCGCCAATCAGATCGGTGAGCGCGGGTGCGCTGCCTTTGTAGGGCACGTGCTGCATTTGCACGCCGGCGGCAATCTTGAACGATTCGCCGGCGAGGTGCGGAGCGGCGGCGTTGCCGGAGGACGCGAAGTTGAGTTTGCCGGGGTTGGCGCGGGCGTAGGCGATGAGCTCGCGCACGCTCTTGACCGGCAGGTCGTTGTTAACCACCAGGATCAGCGGTACGTTGGCCAGTTGCGTGATCGGCGTGAAGTCGTTGATGGCGTCGAACGCAGCCTTGGGATACAGGCTCGGGTTGATGACGTGGATCGAGGCGTTGCCGAGCAGGGTGTAGCCGTCGGGGGCGGCCTTGGCGACCTCGGCGGAGCCGATCATGCCCGACGCGCCCGCCTTGTTGTCGATGGAGAACGGCTGTCCGAGCGCCTCGGAGAGTTTGACCGCGACGATGCGCGCGAGCACGTCGGTCGGCCCGCCCGGCGGGTAGGGCACGATCATGCGCACCGGACGACCCGGATACGCCTGGCCGCGGGCCGAGCGCAGTGGAAGCGCGCTGGCGAGGCCGGCGGCGATGAGGCTGCGTCGTGCGTGGTTCATGGATTCTCCTGAAGCCGGATGATGACGCGGCCTTGCGCTGCCCGCGATGTGATGGCGTGCATGGCGTCGCGAAACTGGTCGAGTGCAAATCGGTGCGAGACGTGCGGGCGCAGCCTGCCGGCCACCTGTGGGCCCGTGGCGAAGCTCACGCTGGCGCAGTGGGCGATGCGCACACCGCCTGGCGTCAGCGCTGGCGGCGCGACGGATACCACCACCAGGTCGTTCCACTCGCGCGGGCTGTGCCAGACCAGGGCGCGCACACTCAGCCCTCGCGTTGCATGGCGACTCCCTGGGCAATCAAGGTGTCGATCTCGGCCTGGCTAAAACCGCCTTCGCCAAGGACGGCGCGCGTGTGTTCGCCGACGCGCGGCGCGGGGCGCACGTCGCGCTCGGCGGCGGGCAGGTTGGGTACGCTCAACGCGCCGTAGGGCGCCTGGTCGATCGTGGCCAGATAGCCCGAGTGTTGCGCCTGCTCGTCGTCACGCCAAGCGAGGTAGTCATTGATCGGGCTCACCAGCACGTCGGCGGCCTGGAGCTTTTGAACCCAGTTGGCGCTGGTGTCGTGGGTGAGTGCTTCGGCGAGCGCCGCGTTGATCTCCTTGAAGTGCTGCTTGCGCGCGTCGTCTTCGACGAAGCGTGGGTCGGCGAGCCAGGCTTCGCGATTGACGGTGCGGGCGATGCTGGCGAACATGGCGGCGCTCA
>JANLTL010000286.1:0-18064 GCA_031362905.1 Burkholderiales bacterium
GGTGTTATTCGCGGCGCCCGCAGTGGCGCAATTTCCCTCCAAGCCGATCAAGATCATCGTGCCGTTCCCCGCGGGGTCGGCCACCGATGTGGTGGCGCGCATCCTCGGGCAATCGGTTTCCAGTGCGATCGGCCAACCGGTTCTGATCGACAACAAGGCCGGTGCGGACGGCGCGATTGGCGCCGCCGAGGTAATGAACGCCGCGCCCGACGGCTATACCGTGCTGCTCGCAACCAACAGCCCGATGTCGGCCGTTCCGGCGCTGCGAAAGAACCCGCCGTTTGACCCCGTCACTGACTTTGCGCCGGTGACCGATGTGGGTCGCTACACGTTTTTTCTCTATGTCAACGCAAACCAGCCTTTCAAGACACTCGCCGAGATGATCGCGCATGCCAAGGTCAACCCCGGCAAGCTCAACTATGGGACCGGCAATGCGACCGGCATCGTCTCGTTCGCCCAGATCGGCGCGCTGGCCGGTATCGATATCGCGCACATCCCCTACAAGGGTGAGCCGGCGGCAGTCACCGACCTGGTGGCGAACCGCGTGCAGATGATGATTGCCACACTCACCACCGGCGGCGCGCATGTGCGTGACGGCAAGCTGCGCGCCATTGCTACCACCTTGCCGCGCCGCAGCCCGGCGTTTCCAGACGTGCCGACCATGACTGAAGCGGGCATGCCGCAATTCGCCATTGTGTCGTGGGCCGGCCTGTTTGCGCCAGCCAAAACGCCGAAAGACGTGATCGAGCGCCTCAACCGCGAATTCACCGCAGCAATGAAGCGGGCGGATGTGCTGGCAGCGATGGAGAAGCAGGCCTTTTTGCTGAACCCATCGACGCCCGAGCAACTGGGCGAGCATGTGAAGACGCAAAAGGAAGCCTATGCACGCATCCTGCGCGCTGCAGGGGTGCAGGCGGAGTGAGGTGGGCGATTGAATGAGCGACGATCACCTCTTCGCGGCCGACTAGTCGCGCGCGTTGCGTTTTGGGATGGCGGGCCCCGATGGAGCAGGTTGAGCCTCGCGGCGGCCGGATGGTACCAACACTGGCGTGATACCAAATCGGGCAGGCGCGGTTTGACGGTGCCCGCCACACGTCGTTACCCCGGACAACCATGACACTGAATCGAAAAATGGTACGCGTCGGTATTGCCGGCCTCGGTGCTATCGGCACGAGCGTCGCGCACAAGCTCGACGCTGGGATTGACGGTTTGCGGCTGACCGCCATCGCGCTGCGCGATCCGGCGCAAGGCGCAGCACGCATCGCGCTCAATAGGCCTTGTGCCTTCACCCACATTGACGCGCTTGAGCCGCATTGCGATGTGGTCGTCGAATGTGCACCGGCCGAGCTGCTGCCGGTGATTGCCGACCCGGTGCTGCGTGCAGGCAAGACGCTGCTGGTACTGAGCATCGGTGCCCTGTTGCGCAATACCGGGTTGATCGACCTGGCGCGTGACCATGGCGGGCAGATCATTGCGCCCACCGGCGCGCTGATCGGCCTCGACGCCGTGACTGCGGCGGCAGAAGGCACAATTCATTCGGTGCGCATGATCACGCGCAAGCCGGTGCGTGGTCTGGTTGGGGCGCCGTACCTGATCGAGCACAACATCGCGATTGAGGACATCAAGGAGCCGTTGCGCATCTTTAACGGCTCGCCGCGTGACGCGGCGGTGGGCTTTCCGGCGAATCTGAATGTGGCAGTGGCACTGGCGCTGGCAGGCATCGGTCCTGATCGCACCACCCTCGAAATTTGGGCCGACCCGCACCTGGAGCGCAATACCCATCGCATCGAGGTCGAATCCGACTCGGCATCGTTCAGCATGGAGATCCGCAACGTTCCATCGCAAAATCCCCGCACCGGCAAGATCACGGCCTTGAGCGTGATTGCGGCGCTGCGCAAAATGACGGCACCGTTGCGGGTCGGCACTTAAACGCCGGTCTGGGTATCGTTTACTTGCACATTTCGCGCTCGCGTCACACAATGTGCGTCTCGTGAACTACCGGCCCGCAGCGCCAGCCATCAAGCCATGAACGATTCTGCCATCCAGACTACGGAGCGCCCCTACCAATCCGGTTTTGGCAACGAATTCGCCACCGAAGCATTGCCCGGCGCACTGCCCGCTGGCCAGAACTCGCCGCAGCGCGTGCCTTACGGTCTGATTGCAGAGGGCATCAGCGGTACGCCATTCACCGCGCCGCGCGCGCACAATCGCCGCGTCTGGACCTATCGCATTCGGCCTTCAGCCGCGCACGGTGCCATGCAACGCCTTGACAATGGCTTGCTGCGAAGCGCGCCTTTCAATGAAGTAGAGCCGTCACCCAACCGCCTGCGCTGGAATCCGCTGCCGATGCCCGAGCAGGCCACCGATTTCATTGACGGCCTCAGCACCATGGGCGGCGGTGGCGACGTGACGGCTTACAACGGCTACGCCATTCACATTTACCGCGCCAACCGCTCGATGGGAACGCGCGTGTTCTACAACGCCGATGGCGAATTGCTGATCGTGCCCCAGCAGGGGCGCCTCGCGGTGTTTACCGAATTGGGCCGGCTCGATATCGCACCAGGAGAAATTTGCGTGATTCCGCGCGGCCTCAAGTTCAAGGTCGATTTGCCTGACGGCATTGCGCGTGGTTACATTTGTGAAAACTATGGCGCACTATTGCGGCTACCGGATCTCGGGCCAATCGGCTCCAATGGCCTGGCCAACGCGCGCGATTTTTTGTCGCCGGTCGCTGCTTACGAAGACAGCAGCGTGCGGCACCAATTGGTCGCGAAATTTCAGGGCAATTTATGGGCCTGCGACCTGCAGCACTCGCCGCTCGACGTGGTGGCATGGCACGGCAATTATGTGCCTTACAAGTACGATCTCGCCCGCTTCAACGTACTCGGCACGGTGAGCTTTGACCATCCTGATCCGTCGATCTTCACTGTTCTCACCAGCCCGACCGACACGGTGGGAACGGCTAACGTGGATTTTGTGATCTTCCCCCCGCGCTGGATGGTAGCCGAGCATACCTTCCGCCCGCCCTGGTTTCACCGCAACGTGATGAGCGAATTCCTGGGTCTGATTCACGGCACCTACGATGCCAAGGCCGACGGCTTTACGCCTGGTGGTGCCAGTTTGCACAACAGCATGAGCGCGCACGGCCCGGATGTGGCGACTTTCGAGCGCGCCAGCGCAGCGGATCTTATGCCGCACAAAATTGACGGCAGCCTGGCCTTCATGTTCGAGACCAAATTGGTCTGTCGGCCGACGCGCTTCGCGCTGCAGACGAGCGCGCTGCAAAACGATTACGACGCGTGCTGGGGAGGATTCAAGAACCAGTTTCACGCTGCGCCCTGAACGGCGCTTGGCCCGCCGCGATGTGGCGCGCAAACCACGTGGTATATAATTTTGTCTAGCCGCGCTGTCAGCCAGAACAACAGTCACACCCAGGCGCGCGTTCCCGAGGCCGGTGCGCTTCCCTCAAAGCACGATGCAGGCATGCGCCGCCGCTGCCAAATCTGATCCAGCAGTTGTCAATGTGGTGTTGCCCGTTGCGGCAAACCCCCCTGTGTCCGTGAACACACTCGAAGCCAAAAAGATTCTCGAAGCTGCCTTGCTGTCCGCGAGCACCCCGCTGCCAGTGAGCGAATTGCGCAAACTGTTCGATGAGCAGGTCGGCGCCGATACCGTGCGTGCGCTGCTCGAAGAGATGCGCGCCGATTGGAAAGACCGCCCGGTTGAACTGGTCGCACTGTCCACTGGCTGGCGGTTTCATACGCGCGCGCAGTACGCTGAATATCTGGCGCGCATTAACCCCGACAAAGCACCGAAGTATTCCCGCGCCGTGATGGAAACCCTGGCCATCATTGCTTACCGGCAACCGGTGACGCGCGGTGACATTGAAGAAATTCGCGGCGTTGCGGTTTCGCCGCAAATCGTCAAGACGCTTGAAGATCGCGGCTGGATCGATGCCGTTGGGCATCGCGACGGGCCTGGCCGCCCGGCCTTGTTCGCCACAACAAAACTGTTCCTTGATGACCTTGGCTTGGTTTCTCTGGAGCAACTTCCCGCGCTCGACGAAATGGAAAAAGTCATGGACCTCGCCGATGCAGTCTGACGACAACAGCCAGCCGGAAGGCACCGGCGGCTCCGGAGGTTCGGGCGGATCTGCCGCGCCCGCAACGCCCGCCGCGGCAGGTGGCCAAGGCCTCGGCGATGGCCGCACCAGTCAAGCGTCTTCGAGCCAGCCGGTGGGGACACTGGCTGCAGGACAACCAGGGGCGTTCGGCACCCCAGCGGGCCCCCCAGCGCAGCCAGGGCAACCGGGACAATCGGCGCAACAGCGCCGCCGTCGGCCGCGCAAGCGTGGCCGCGGGGGGCGCGGACCAGGCCAACCACTCGCATCAGGCATCGGTGAGAGCGCACCTGGCGACGCGCCGGCCGCAGAGGGGGGCGGAGTCCTGGTATCCGGCGTAGCAGCAATGGACGGCGTGGCGGGCGTAGCCGCAGGCGCACCAGGACGGCGTCAGCAAGGCAGGCCGCGAGTACCTGGCGGTCAGCGCGCAGCCGCGGGTCAGGCAGGCGAGCGCCCAATCGACTCACGCAACGCGCGCAGTCCGCGTGGCAAGGGGGCGAAAGGTGGCAAAGGGCCGCGCCCGGGAGCCCCATTGCCTTCGGCAGCTGAGGAATCCGGCGGCGTCGATTTCAAGCTGCAAAAGTTGCTGGCCGAAGCCGGTCTCGGTTCGCGCCGTGACATGGAGGAAGCCATTGCTTCGGGACGGGTCAGCGTCAATGGCAAGATTGCCGGCATCGGTTCGCGTATCACGCGCCGCGATGTGGTGCGCGTCGATGGTCGGTCGATCAAGATTCGCAGTGGCCGTGAGACGCCCGAGGTGCTGCTCTATCACAAGCCGGCAGGCGAGATCGTTAGCCACGATGATCCGGAAGGGCGCACCAGCGTGTTTGCGCAGGTGCCGCCGCCGCAAGGTGGCAAGTGGCTCGCAGTAGGACGTCTTGACTACAACACCGAAGGCTTGCTGATCCTGACCAACTCGGGGGACATGGCCAACCGTTTGATGCATCCACGCTATGAGGTCGAACGCGAGTATTCGGTGCGCGTGGTCGGTGAACTCAATGACGAACAAATGGACCGCCTGCTCGACGGCATTGAATTGGATGACGGCCCGGCGCGTTTCATGCGTCTCGACGAGGGCGAATTTTCCGATGAAGGCACCGGGACCAATCGCTGGTACCGCGTAATGATCCGCGAAGGACGCAACCGCGAAGTGCGGCGCATGTTCGAGGCAGTCGGTGTGATGGTGAGCCGCCTGATTCGTACGCGCTTCGGGCCGATCGCACTGCCACGAGGCCTCGCGCGCGGGCAGAGTCGTCCCGCTACGCCGGATGAACTCAAGGAATTGATGCGTGGCGCGCCTGTTGTCCCCGAGCGGTCCGGGCTGACGGGCAATGCGCCCAGCGCTCGCAAGCCCGGTGGGCGCCATCACGTAGCTGCCATCGAAGGTCAGGGCCTGCTTGCGCCGGGGTTTGCGGGTGACGAAGATCAGGTAGACGATGAGACGCCGCGCGAGGGCGATGTGGATGGCAACCAGATTTCCGCCATGCCACGCGGCGCGGTGGCTGGCAAGCGCCCCAAAAATAGCGTTCGCGGTGCGCGCATAAGGGGAGCGGCACCTGCACCGGGAGCCAGACGTGGTGCCGGCCAGAGCGCTAGTGCAGCGTCGGCAATCGACCCTGGCGCACCGCGCCGCCGGCGTGGCAAAGGGCGACTTGCCGGGCGCGTCATGCCGGCGCAGCCGCTGGCGCAAGGCAAACCAGGGCGCAGTCGCGGTCCGGTGGCGAAAAAGACTGGACGCAACAAACGCGGCAAGCCGGATCCCGCATCGATGACCCTGGATGGCCGGCGTGCCGGACGACGCCTGTTGCGCCGGGAAGACGAGCGTTTGCCACCGCCGAAGAAAATGCCGGTCATTATTCACCGCCGCTCCAAGCTCAAGATCATGCCTGAGCCGGGCGACGGTGGGACTGGTGGTGCGGACACGTAGCGGTTCAGCGTGCCGCTACGCGAAGCCTGCAGTCATGGCGACCACCGGTCCAAATGGTCCAACCGGTCCAAATGGAACGTTGGGCAATGCGCCGCCTGCAGGGGTGGGGCGCCGTGGCCTTTGAGCCATATCGCGCTGGAGTTTCTACAAAAAATCAGCTATAATCCAAAGGCTTAGGCTGGTCTTCTCGGTGGGTGTTGCAAACGAGCCCATCGAGTTGATTTGACGCCAGCTGGCAATCCGTGAAAACGGCCTGTCAGCGAATTTTGTAAATGGGCAGCGTGCCCATTTTTTGTTTGTGGCGGCGGAAATGGATTTTGCGGGCTTGATCGAAACTACCGTGACCGGCCTCGGTTATGAACTGGTCGACGTCGAGCGCTCCAATCGCGGCAAGCTGATCAGGGTATTTATTGATTTAACTGCGGAGGCCGCCGCGGCGGCAGTGCAGAACGCCACGCCACGCCGCAAAAAAATGGGCGCCATGATTGCAGTGGAAGATTGTGAAAAGGTTAGCCGGCAGTTGACCTACCTTTTCACGGTGGAAAACATCGATTACGACCGGCTTGAGATTTCGTCGCCTGGGCTGGACCGGCCTCTCAAGAAAACTGCCGATTTTGCGCGGTTCGCAGGGCAGGAGGCGGTGCTGAAGTTGCGTGCGCCACTGGGTGGCGTACATGGCATTCGCAAGAATTTTCAGGCGATGGTGGGTGAATCAAATGGCAACCCGGCGATGCAGATCGGCGGGGAGTGGATCGAGTTGGATTGGCGCAGATCGACAAGGCGCGCCTGGTACCGGTCATCGAGTTTTAGACCGGGTTTTCGTTAAGGTTTTTGGGAGTAGCGAGATGAGCAGGGAAATTTTGTTGTTGGCCGATGCGCTGGCACGCGAAAAAAGCGTCACCAAAGACGTCGTGTTTCAGGCGTTGGAGCAGGCGATCGCGTCGGCATCCAAAAAGCGCTTCAAGGGCGAGGCTGATGTGCGCGTCCAGATCGACCGCGAAACCGGTGAACATGAGGCTTTCCGCCGCTGGCAGGTGGTCTATGAGCCCGATCTCGAGAGCGAAGACAACCAGATCGGCATCACCGACGCGCGTGACGAAGACCCCGATGTGCAGATCGGCGACTTCATCGAAGAAGAACTCGAACCCATCGAATTTGGGCGCATCGGCGCGCAAGCCGCCAAGCAGACCATTCTGCAAAAAATTCGTGATGCAGAGCGCGATCAGATCCTCAATGACTTTCTGGAGCGCAACGAAAAACTCATCAACGGGACCGTCAAGCGCGTCGAAAATCATCGCGTGCTGATCGAGTCGGGCCGTGTCGAAGCGGCGTTGCCGCGCGAGCAGATGATTCCGCGCGAAACGTTTCGGGTTGGTGACCGCATCCGTGCCTTCATTCACAAGATTGACCGCCTGCAGCGGGGCCCGGCAGTGGTGGTATCGCGCACTTCGCCTGACTTCATCAAGGCACTGTTCGAGCTTGAAGTGCCGGAGATTGAAGAAGGCCTGCTCGAAATCAAGTCGGCTGCGCGCGACCCCGGCGTGCGCGCCAAGATTGCCGTCTTCACCAATGACAAGCGCATCGACCCGATTGGCACTTGCGTTGGCATGCGCGGCTCGCGCGTACAGGCAGTTACCAACGAACTTGCGGGTGAGCGAGTCGACATCATCATCTGGTCGGCAGACCCGGCGCAATTTGTCATCGGTGCTCTGGCGCCGGCACAGGTATCGTCGATCGTGGTCGATGAAGAGCGTCACAGCATGGACGTGGTCGTCGACGAAGAAAACCTCGCCATCGCTATTGGACGTGGCGGACAGAACGTGCGCCTGGCGTCCGAGTTGACAGGTTGGGAGATCAACCTCATGACGGTCGAGCAATCGCAGGAGAAACAGGCCGCCGAGACCGCCAGTACGCGCTCGATGTTCATCGAGAAACTTGACGTCGACGAAGAAGTGGCCAACATCCTGATTGAAGAGGGTTTCTCAACGCTCGAAGAAGTGGCCTATGTGCCAATCAACGAGATGCTCGAAATAGAATCCTTTGACGAGGATACCGTCAACGAGCTGCGCAACCGCGCGCGCAATTCCCTGCTCACTGCAGCGATTGCATCGGAAGAGTCGCTCGACGGTGTTGACGACGACCTCATCAAGCTTGAGGGCATGAGCCGCGAGCTGGCTGCGAAGCTGGCCAAGGTCGGAATCAAGACACGCGATGGCTTGGCTGAATTGGCCGTTGACGAACTGTTGGAAATTGAATCGATGCACGATGACGCCGCCAAGGCCTTGATCATGAAGGCGCGGGAACACTGGTTTGCGGAGGAGAGTGCCTGACGCGTGAAGCGGGTGCTGCCTCGCGCTTGATGCGCGTTGCACACCCGTGCTCTGCATTGTTTCCTCTCACGCTCACGCAAGAAAGACATTTTCATGGCCACCACTGTTGCCAAACTCGCTGAAGAACTAAAACTGCCGGTCGCCGCACTGGTCGACCAACTACGCGCCGCGGGGATGGAAAACGCTGGCGCCGGCGAGTCCGTAAGCGAACAGGACAAGGCGCACCTGCTCGACTATTTGCGCAAGAGCCATGGCGCGGCTGCGGGCGAAAAGAAGAAGATTACGCTGACACGCAAGTCCACTAGCGAAATCCGCCAAGCCGACTCCACAGGCAAGGCGCGCACAATTCAGGTCGAAGTGCGCAAGAAACGCGTGTTGGTACAGCGTGACCCACAGGCTGAAGCGGCCGCCGCAGCGGCAACCGCAGCCGCCGAGGCCGCAGCGCAGGCCCAGGCTGACGCAATTCGAGCCGCGGAGGCAGCCGCACAAGCTGCCGCTGATGCCGAAGCTACGCGTGTGCGTCAAGCGGCCGAAGTGGCTGCCGTGGCGGTGCTGCCTGCCGAAGCCGAGCCTGTTTCATCGTCTGTACGAGCCGTTGTCGCGGAAGCAGCTGCCAGCTCGGCCCCACCGTCACCGGCTGCAATCGACGCCTCGCGACCACTGACCGTGATAGACGAGAACCAGAAGCGCATTCGCGAAGAAGAGTCACGGCGTCACACCGCCTTGCGCGAACGCCAGGCCGCCGATCTCGCAGCGCGACAAGAGCGCGAGCGCGCAGACGCCGCTGCCAGAGAGGCACAGGCCGCACAAGCCAAGCGAGCTGCCGAACAAGTCAAGGAAGGCACACTGCACAAACCGGCCGCCAAGCCTGGCGATGCCGACAAGAAGGCTGCGAAAAAGCCAGCCAAGACGCCAGCAGTATTGGGAGCAGTGGCGTGGCAGGGAGATGACGCGGCCAAGAAGCGCACCATCAAAACCCGCGGCGACGCCGGTGGCGCATCAGGTTGGCGCGGTGGACCAAAACAGCGCGGACACCGCCATGCGCACCAGAACGAGACCCCCGCGTTTGCCGCACCGGTCGAACCGGTGGTGCGCGACGTGCATGTGCCGGAGACCATTACCGTGGGCGAGCTTGCCCACAAGATGTCGATCAAGGCGGCTGAAGTCATCAAGAGCCTGATGAAGATGGGCCAGATGGTTACCATCAATCAAGTGCTGGACCAGGACACCGCCATGATCGTGGTCGAGGAAATGGGCCATGTAGCCATTGCAGCCAAGCTTGACGACCCGGAAGCCTTTCTCTTTTCAGCAGAACCACATGTCGAGGCTGCGCTGGAATCACGTGCTCCGGTGGTCACTGTCATGGGCCACGTCGACCACGGCAAAACGTCTTTGCTCGACTACATCCGCCGCGCCAAAGTGGCTGCGGGTGAGGCAGGCGGTATCACCCAGCACATCGGCGCTTACCACGTCGAGACGTCAAAGGGCATGATCACCTTCCTCGATACCCCGGGCCACGAAGCCTTTACCGCCATGCGTGCACGTGGCGCCAAAGCCACCGACATCGTCATTCTCGTGGTGGCGGCCGACGATGGCGTGATGCCCCAAACCAGGGAGGCCATCGCCCATGCCAAGGCGGCGGGTGTGCCGATTGTGGTGGCGATCAACAAGATCGACAAGCCCGAGGCCAACCCCGAGCGCGTCACGCAGGAATTGGTGGCGGAACAAGTGATTCCCGAGGCTTACGGCGGCGACGCGCAGTTCGTGCCGGTATCGGCACGTACCGGCGCCGGCATTGATGCGCTGCTTGATGCAGTGCTGCTGCAAGCCGAGGTGTTGGAGTTGACCGCGATGCGCGATGCACCCGCCAAAGGCCTGGTGATTGAATCGCGCCTCGACAAGGGCAAAGGCCCGGTAGCCACACTGCTGGTGCAGTCGGGCACGCTCAGGCGTGGCGACATGATTCTTGCCGGCGCGGTCTACGGCAAGGTACGCGCCATGCTCGATGAAACCGGCAAGCCGGTCAACGAAGCCGGACCATCGATTCCCGTCGAAGTGCAAGGCCTGTCCGATGTGCCTGCTGCCGGCGAAGAAATGATGTCGATTGCCGACGAGCGCAAGGCGCGCGAAATTGCACTTTTCCGGCAGGGCAAGTTCCGCGATGTGAAACTGGCGCGTCAATCGGCTGCCAAACTCGAGAACATGTTCGAGAACACCGAAGGCGTGCAGACCTTGCCATTGATCATCAAGGCAGACGTACAGGGCTCGCAAGAGGCCATCGTGCAATCCATGCAAAAGCTTTCGACGGCCGAAGTCAAGGTGCATGTGGTGCATGCTGCGGTGGGTGGCATTTCCGAATCGGATGTCAATCTGGCGATTGCATCCAAAGCGGTCATCATTGGCTTCAACGTTCGCGCAGATGCCGGTTCGCGCAAGCTTGCCGAAAACAACGGCGTTGACCTGCGCTACTACACCATCATTTACGACGCTGTTGATGAAATAAAGGCCGCGATGTCGGGCATGCTTGCGCCCGAAAAACGCGAAGAGGTTCTCGGCATGGTCGAGATCCGCCAGGTCATCAAAATCACCAAAGCAGGCAACATTGCTGGCTGCTACGTGGTCGACGGTACCGTCAAGCGTTCAGCGTCGGCGCGTTTGTTGCGCGACAACGTGGTGGTATGGAGCGGCGAACTCGATTCGCTCAAGCGCTTCAAGGACGATGTGCGTGAAGTCAAGGCCGGGTTCGAGTGCGGCCTTTCGCTCAAGAACAACAACGATATCCAGGTCGGCGATCAACTGGAAATCTTTGAAGTCACCGAGGTCGCGCGCGTGCTGGCCTGACGCTGAATTGACGCAGATGCAAGGAGGCACTTGCCGCCTTGCCCCGCGCGAACACCCCGCCCTACGGTCTCCACTCCATGCGCCATCAAACACGCGGTTTTGCACGCTCGGAACGGGTCAATGACCAGATCCAGCGCGATCTGTCGGACATCATTCGCACCGAGTTGAAAGACCCGCGCGTGGGGATGATTACGATCACTGCGGTCGAGGTCACGCCGGACTACGCGCACGCCAACGTCTACTTCACGCAGCTCGATGGCAAGGTGAGCGTCGAAGACAGCTTGTTTGGTCTCGGCAAGGCAGCAGGTTTCCTGCGCTCGGAACTGGGCAAGCGCATCAAGATTCACCAAATTCCGCAATTGCGTTTCCGGTTTGACGAGAGCCTCGAGCGCGGCATTTCGCTCTCGGCCCTGATCGATCAGGCCAACTCGGTACGCGCCAAGGATTGATGCGCCGCTCGCCGCGACGCCGCGTCAACGGCGTGCTGTTCATCGACAAGCCGGCGGGCATCACCTCCAACGGCGTGCTCGGTGCCCTCAAGCGTCTCTACAACGCGGACAAAGCCGGGCACACCGGCACGCTGGATCCGTTCGCCACCGGCCTGTTGCCGGTAGCGCTCGGCGAAGCTACCAAGTTCAGCGGGCACCTGCTTGACTCCGACAAGACCTATCTGGCCACCATGCGCCTCGGTGTGACTACCGACACGGGTGACCTCGACGGTGTGGTAATCGCCGAACATCCGGTGAATGTGAGCGAAGCGCAATTGCGTGAGGCGATGGCCAGGTTTCACGGCGAGATTGAACAAGTGCCGCCGATGCACTCCGCGCTCAAGCGCGACGGCAAGCCCCTGTACGAGTACGCACGCGCAGGCATCACGCTGGAGCGCGCGGCACGGCGTGTCGCGATTCACGCTCTCGACCTGAGCAGCTTCGATGGTGCGTGTGGCGAATTCCGCGTCGCGTGCAGCAAAGGCACTTACGTGCGCACGCTGGCCGAAGACATCGGCGCGGCACTTGGCTGCGGCGCACACTTGACAGCACTGCGCCGCGAATGCACCGGGCCATTCAGCATCAAGCGTGCCATTACGCTGGCGGCGATTGAGGCCACGCCGCCAGAGCAGCGCGATGCTTTGCTGCTGCCGCTCGATGCCCTCATTCAGCATCTGCCGCGCATCGAGGTTGATAGCGCCGCTGCCGCGCGCCTGCGTCTCGGGCAAAAGCTCTCGATGCACGCATTAGGTGTAGCGGCCGATGGCTTGTATCGCATTTACGATCAGACCGGTGCCCTGACAGGCTTGGTAGAAGCGGGTCTTGGCGCTATCAGGCCGGAGAGGATTGTGGCGCAACAGTCTTCGGATGGTGCCTGATTTGGAATGCAGGGCGCGGCGGATCGAACGACCCCCTGCCACGCGCAGCATCCCGCCCGCTCGCAGCGCCGGCAATGCCGACGGTAGAATGCGTCATGAACACCGCTGTTGACCTTCCTGCCGCTCCCGCGCTGGCGGACATTCAAATCGGGCAAGCCAAGACCGAGGCGCTCAACAGTGGCGTCACCGTGCTCGCCGCATTGGAGCGCGTCAGCGGCATGGACGCGCGGGACGTGATGCGCGCGCTGGCCGCGCGGTTTGACTACGCCTGCTTCGAGACCGTCGATCTGCTCAAACACACGCCGGCGTTTGATCGTATCCCGCTGGGAAAATGTCTCAATCGCGGCACAGCGCTGGTGCGCGATCATCAAGGCGATTTGATCGGCGTATTGCCTGATCCGTTTGATGCTGTGCTCATGCGCTGGCTGGATGCGCAAGCGGGCGAGGGGATTGCCAGCCCGCTGCCGCCCGTGCGCCGGCCGCTGCGCTTCGCTCTTGCCACGCGGGCCGATTTGATGGCCTATCTGGCCAAGCTTGAAGAAACCGCGCGCGCCTTCGACGTGGTTGCCGGCGAAGCGCCGGCCGGCCATGCCGATGCGGGCGCCGGCTCCGAGGTGATCGATTTCTCGCGCATCAGTGAAGACCAAAGCCCGGTGGTGCGGATTGTCAACTCAACCCTGTACGACGCGATGAAGCAGGGCGCCAGCGACATCCACTGGGAATCGACGCCCACCGGCCTCGCCATCAAATTCCGCATCGACGGTGTATTGGTGGACATCGCCAAGGTGCCGGGCGTCGAGCAGGCCGAGCGCGTCGTCTCGCGCATCAAGGTGTTGTCGGAACTCGACATCGCCGAGCGGCGCGTGCCGCAGGACGGTTCGTTCCGCGTGTTCTCGCGCGGGCGCGACATCGATATCCGCGTCTCGGTGATGCCGTCGATCCATGGCGAAGACGCGGTGTTGCGCATCCTCGACAAGGCGCACCTGATGGCCTCGTTCAAATCCCTGACGCTTGACGCATTGGGGTTCGATGCGGGTTCGCTCAAAACCCTGCGCCGTCTCGCGTCCGAGCCCTACGGCATGCTGCTGGTCACCGGCCCCACCGGCTCCGGCAAAACCACCACGCTCTATGGTCTGCTGTCCGAACTCAACAAGGGCCGCGACAAGATCATCACCATCGAAGACCCGGTCGAATACCAGATGGCCGGCATCCTGCAGATTCCAGTCAACGAAAAAAAGGGCCTCACCTTCGCGCGCGGCCTGCGCTCGATATTGCGGCACGACCCGGACATCATGATGGTCGGCGAGATTCGCGACGCCGAGACCGCCGAGATTGCGATTCAGTCCGCACTCACCGGCCACGTGGTGCTCGCCACGCTGCACGCCAACAACGGCTTCGACGCACTGAGCCGCTTCGGCCACCTCGGCGTCGAAACCTATTCGCTGCTGTCGGCCCTGAACGGCATCTGGGCGCAGCGCCTGGTGCGCCTCAACTGTCCGCATTGCGCGGTGGAGTACACCCCCGCGGCGGAGGAACTGGAGCAAGCCGGGCTGGCGCGCGCCGATCTCGGCGACACGCCCCTGCTGCACGGTCAGGGCTGCGGCGATTGCCGCGGCACCGGCTACAAGGGCCGCCGCGCGATTGCCGAATTCGTCGCCCTCAATGAAACCCTGCGCCGCCTGATCACCGAGCGCGCGCCGGTCGATGATTTGCGCGCCGCCGCTGCGACCGCCGGCATGCGCTCCCTGCGCGACGCGTCGCTCGCACTGGTCACCGAAGGCCGCACCACCCTTGAGGAGGTGCGCCGTGTGGCGCTTCACGCCTGATCGACTGACCCTGGGTCTCTCCCACCAGCGCGCTGTGCTCGGCATCCCGTCACGCACAGTGCGGCGCACGCTGCAGCTCGAAGAGCTTGCGCCACTGGCGGCATCGAGCCTTGATGAATGGATCAAACAACAACCGGTGGCGCGCAAGAGGGTCAACATCACGCTGTCGAACGCCTGCGCCCATCATTTGCTGGTGCCGAACAGCCGCGCCGTGGCGCATTACCGCGAGCGCGACGGCTACGCGCGTGCGATGACCGAAGAGGCATTCGGGATCGATGGCGCGGATTGGCAGATCGCCGCCGACGATGATCCCTTCGCCGCCCAATTTTTGACGGCGGCCGTGCCGCGCAAGTTGCTGGGCGGCGCGCAGGCGGCGCTGTCCGGCGCACGCGCGCAGCCCGGCTCGGCACAAACATTTTTCACCCGCGAATGGAACGCCCATCGCAAATCCATCACATCGACATCGTGCTGGTTTGCCGTGATCGAGGCGGACTGCGCCGTGCTCGCGCGCGTTCACGGCGGGTGCCTGGCGTCGCTGCGCACGCTGCGCGCACCCATCGAAACCGTCGCGGCGCTGTCGCAGGCGGTGGATCGTGAAGCCTTGTCGACGTTGCAGGATGACGCGCCGCGCAGCGTGTTCGTGACCGGCGCAGCGCTGTTCGCGCAGACCGCCGCCGCGTATGGCGAGCGCACATTTCACCGGCTCGATGTGCTTGCGCCGGGCCCTTATGCGGCGGCGGAGCGGGCGCGCTCGCGCCTGTTGTGGAACGCCTGACGCCATGCTGAAACGGCCCCCACCATTGCGCATCGAATTCGGCGTCAGGCCGGCCTCGGCCTGGGGCGTCATCCTCCTCGGGCTGGGCGCGGCGGTCTTTTATTTCGCCATCACGGCGTGGCTGGATCAGCGCGATCAACTGCAGGCGCTGCGCGATGAGCTGCGCGCCGGTGAGGCGCGCCTCGCACGCCTGCGCGGGCAGGTCGCGCTGCGCGCCGGCAGCAGCGTGCCGCCCGCGCAATTGCAGGCGGTGAACCAAGCGGTGCGCCGCCTCAACGTGCCGTGGAGTCGCCTGTTCGCGACCGTGGAATCACTGCGCGGCCCGGACACCGCCCTGCTGGCGATTGAACCGAACGCCAGATCGGGCCGCTTGAACCTGTTGGCCGAAGCGAAAAATGCCGAAGCCATGTTTGCCTTCTACGAGCGCAGCCTGCGCCACCAGCAACTGCACGCCGCCACTCTCAAAAAGCTCGAGCCGAACGACAAGGAAGCGATCCCGGTGCTGCGCTTTTCGCTCGAAGCGGGCTGGGCGCCGCCGCCGTGAAGCCGCGTTTATTTGTCGAGTGGCTGCTGCGCCGGCTGTCATGGCCCGGCGTGCTCGGCCTGGCGCTCGCCGCCGCAGCGCTCTGGACCCTTGCCGTGGAACTGCCGCGCATGCAGTCCGCCACCGCGCAGGCACAAGGTGATCTCGCCGCGCTGCACCTCAAACTCGCGGCGCAAGCCAAGGCGCCGCCGCTGCGGCTCTCCAGCGATGCAGAACGGCTGGCGAAGTTTTACGCGGCGCTCACGCCCGCTGCGGAAGTTCCCAATGCCTTGGCGCGCCTGTTCGTGATCGCGCAAACGGCGCGGATTAACCTCCGGCAGGGCGATTTCCAGCGCAGCGAGAGCCGGCCCGGCAAATACACCATGCTGCAATTCAGCCTGCCGGTCAAGGCCGCGTATCCGCAGTTGATGGATTTCATTGATGAGGCGCTGGCGGCGAATCCTTCGCTCACCCTTGAAGAAGTGGTGTTCAAGCGTGAAACCGCCGCCAATGCCACGCTTGAGGCGACCCTCAAGTTTGCGCTCTACAGCACCGAATGAGCGGCTGGCGCCAAAGGGTTGGGCGGCAAGGGGTTTGGTTCCAGGGGGTTTGGTTCCAAGGCGCCTTGCGCGATGTTCTGTCCATCGGCTGCGCCGTGCTGGCGGTTTTGTACAGTCACGCCGCGCCGGCCTGTGACAGCGCCGGTTTGTTGTTCCCGCAAAACCACGCCACCGTGCGCGATGCGCGGCCGCTGTTCACCTGGGCTGCCGTGCCCGGCGCCACCGGCTACCGGGTGCGCATCGCTTCACGCGTGCCCGAAGGCCGCGCCATCGACCGCATCGATACGCGCACCGCGCGCCCCGAGTTTGCCGCGTTCACTCTGGCCGGCGCGATGCGCGGCGAGCCGCGCGTGAAGGTCCTGCTGGAAGTCGAGACGGAATGCGGCGCCCACGTTGCGCCGGCGGCGGTGGCGGAGTTCCTGCTGGAAAATCCCGCGCCCTGCGCACTGGCGGATGGCGCCCTTCCGGTGCTCCGCAACGGCATGCTGAGCTGGCCGGCGCACGCCGCCAGCCAGGCTTATGAGGTGTGCGTCAGCGCCAATGACGGTGTGGTGAACTGCGCGCGCCCAATCGTGGCGCAGCTTGGGTTGGCGGCGCGGCAACGGCCGCCGCTGCTGGTGTCGATTGCGCCGGTGTGCGATGGTGCAGGCGGCGCCGCCGGCACGCCGCGCCTGTCAGTGGTGCGCGAGTAGCGCTCTGGCCAGGGGCGCCGTGAGGGCGCGTTGGGCTACGCGATAGCCAGAGCGAGGATGCTGCGCAGTGCGGCGATGTCGGCGGCGGAGAGGGTTCCCAGGGAACGGATCACGAGGGATTGTTCGATGGTGGCGAAGACCGGTTTGAAAGCGGATGGTTTGATCAGGCCGGCGGCGCGCCAATCGGTGACGAAGGCCTCGGCGAAACCGGGCGAGGAACGCAGTTGGCTGGTGATGGCCAGGATCACTAGATCGCGACGACGCGAGTTGTAGGTGTCGCTGGACACAATCGCGGCAGGGCGCTGTTTGGCGCCGGACTGGTCGGAGAAGGGAAATGGCACCAGGATCACGGTGCCGAAATTGAAGCGGGCGGGTGCCGTCATTACAGACGGTCGTAGGCCGCGTCTTCGTCGTTGCCCCAGACGGCGGCGAAGGCCGGCTCCGACGTTTTTGCGGCCGCCTGGGTCAGGCGGTCCTCATCGGCGCGCGCGCGCAAGAAATCGACGAAGTCCTCGACCTCTGCCTTGCGTTGCGGCGGTAGTTGCTTGATCTTCTCGATCAAGGCTTGTTCGGTGGCACTCATGGGAATGCTCCTAAGCGTATTGCCTGGCAATTTTTCAGCGGACTCCAGCAAGCTTACCCGAAACAATATCCCAAGGCATCATTTGCCATGACATTTTAAGTTGTAGAGGCGGCACGCCGCGTCTGTCAGTTGTTCGCGAGTAGCGCTCTGGCCAGGGGCGTTGTGAGGGCGCGTACCCGCGTGAGTGCGGCCTGGCCGACCAACTGCCCGAGGCGCAGGCCTTCGTCATTGTCCGACCGGAAATGAATCCCGCCATACAGCCTCGACACCGCCGCAGCTTCAGCATCGCTCTCATAGCGCGCCGCGCTCGCAGGAAATATCGCAGCCAACACAGTGGCCGCCGCGCCTGAAATAGTGGCGTGACCGGACACATAGGAGGGAAACGGCGGTGTCACCAGGTAGGGCAAAAAATTCGCATCGTGCTGCTTGCGGATCGCCGTCACCGGGCGCTCGGTCCACCATTTGAATTTGACCTTCCAGCAGGCCACAAACGCGTCGTGCATCGCGGTGGCAACCAGGCT
>JANLTL010000351.1:0-3699 GCA_031362905.1 Burkholderiales bacterium
AATAGCGACCTTCGTACCCCAAGGACTTATTCAGCGGTTCCCTGGGTCACGCCGCATCGGTGTGTCAGATCCAGAGGTTCGGCAATGTATCGGCCGAGTAGCCCGAAACAAATTCCTTGACGCTGCCGCTGCGCGCATCGAACACATGGCGCCGCACGCTGCCAATGTTGGCGCCATAGCAGTGGATGCTCACCGAGACCTGATCGCTGAGCGCGTTTGAGACGGTGTGGATGTCACCCAGTGACGGGCTGACCAAATCGATCGCGCCGATGCCGACGCGATGTTCGTTTTGCTTTTCGAGCCGTGTACGGCCTGCGTTCCACGCATACTCCTCGCAGTGCTCGGCGCCACGCATCACGCCGACCATGCCCCATACAGTGTGGTCGTGCACCGGTGTGGTCTGGCCTGGGGCCCAGATAAAACTGGCAAGCGAGAAGCGCTCGAACGGATCGCAATAGATCAAGTACTGTTGATATTTGGCTGGGTTGGGCTGCGCAAACTGCTCGGGCAACCAGTCATCATGGGTAATCAGATCGAGCATCAGAGCCTGCCCGCGTTCGAGCAGTGCGTGCTCGTTGTTGCCATCTGATTCGATAGCGCGCGTCATACCTTGAATGAAGTGGCGCAGGTGAGCGTTGTTCATGCCGGAATCCTTGTGGTCGAGTGCCGCGACAAGGTTGACAAAAGGTTGACAAAAGACCAGCGTCGGACGGCAGTAAGCTACTTTATCTTACGCGGCCCCTATGATGCGAGTCCCTGCCAGCCGGTCGTGGAGATACTGCCGGTCGCGATCCACCAGTGCCCACGCGAGCGGCAGCACGGTCAGGGCGATCCCCCACTTGAAGCCAAGCGCATAGACCGCAAGCGCCGGTGCCATGCCAAGCCACGCCAGTGCGTAACGCCACCACGCGCGCGGTAACGAGAGCACTTCGCCAGCGGCATTGACGACACGCATCTTCCAGGTTTTCATCGGCAGGGTCTGGCCGCCGTGACGCCAGCACCAGACCAGATAGGCCCCGATGACGCCGAAAATGTACAACTGAAATACGTGGCGCATCGGACTGGGAATGGGATGCTTGCTCTGGGTGAGCGCAAGGAACAGGTAGGCGGCAATGAAGTACACGCCGAACAACAGAATGCCTTCGTAGAGGAGGCTTGCTAAACGGCGGCGCAGTCGCGGTGCCAGCATTGAACTGTGTTTTGCTCGATCTCGCTGCCCAGCGGCAGCAGGTCAGTTTGCGGCGCTGGCAGGCGCAGATGCCGGGGCAGCAGGCGTCACCTGCGCTGCTTGCGCCCCAGGCGCCGTCAGGGTGGGCGGATCCGCCGGGGCTACCGGTGCAGCAAGGCTGGTGGCTGCGTCGACTGCTGCGGGAGCTTGCGTGGCAGTGGCCGCTGTCGTGTTGGCCAGTGCTGAACCGCCGGGCGTCGCCACTCGCGCCACACCACTCCCGGGTTCCGTGCTCGCCTGTCGCACGCCCTTGCCCTGCGCTGCGGTAGCGCGCCGCTGCTCCTTCTGTTTGACCGGCTTTTTGGCCTCGGCAGCGGCGGCCAACTGGCGCTTTTGCGCCTCGGGCAATTTTTGATACTGCTGCCACTCTGCTTTCTTTTGCTCCGCGGGCAAGGCCTTCGACTGCGCGTAATTCTCGCGTGCGGCGCGGCGCTGCTCGGGTGTCATCCTGGCCCAGTCGCCCATGCGCGCGTGCAGGCGCTTTTGCTGCTCGGGCTTCATGGCAGCGAATTTCTGGGCGACGCCCAGCCACTTCTTGCGGCGAAGGTGATCGATCTTGTCCCACTCACTGCTCAGTGGCTTGAGGGCCTCCTGCTGTTGCGGTGTGAGCGAGGACCAGTTGGGTTGGGGAGTCGTTACCGCATAGGCGACAGGCGCGAACGGCGCAGTGAGCACTGTCGCGAGCACGCATGTGGTCAGCGCCAAGATGAAAAACGCCGCAGGGCGCGGCGTCAGGCGAAGGATGGTCACCAATGATGTCATTCCTGCCCGCGTTTGATCCAGGCGACAAAGCCCTTGTCGGCATAGGCGCTAGGTGGCAGTTCGTCGATCAGCATTTGGGTATCGATGTCGGCATTTTCTTCGGCGCGATTGCTCTGATGCCAGTAGCTGATGCCGATCAGCCCGGCTGCGAGCACAGCCACCGGCAACAGCTGGGCAAGCCACTCAAAACCATTCGACCGGCTAAACGTACCACCCCCCATACTCGCAGCACTACCACCCGAAACGTGGATTACACCCGCACCAGCGAGTTGAGCTGCCCCAGACGGCTTTTTCTGCCGGGCTAGTGCGTACTCACGCGCAGCGCGCAAGCGCTCAACCTTGTTAACTGGCAAGGCGCGCGCGGACTCGTTCAGATGGCGCTTGATCTGGTAGGCGAAGTGGAGTTCGTTGTTCATTTTTTTGGGAACCTCTATTTTTGGGCGCGCATTTTGGAGCTGTTGGAGCAAAGGCAGGCCGGGCATTTTCAAATAGATGGGGTTTAGAGCGAAATTCCCTGCAATTTCAACGCTGCCGCCAGGGTGTGGGTGGCACGGGAACAGTGCGTTTTCACACTGCCTTCCGAGCAACCCATGGCTTGCGCGGTTTCCGCCACATCCAGATCTTCCCAATAACGCAACATAAACGCCTCACGTTGACGCGCTGGTAGCTTTTCGATCTCTTTCTCAATGGAGGCCATGACTTGCTTTTGCGAAACCTCGTCTGCCGCACTCTGTGCCGACTTTGACCCCTCCTGGGCCTCTAAAGTTTCCAGCGGATCAAAATCATCACCTTCTTCGCCCGCCGGTGCCATGCTGGAGAACAGCATGGTCCAGAACGAGCGCACCTTGGTGCGGCGGAACCAGTCGCGAATCGTATTTTGCAGGATGCGCTGAAATAGCATCGGGAACTCTTCGGGCGGACGGTCGCCGTATTTTTCGGCAAGCTTCATCATCGCGTCCTGCACAATGTCCAGGGCCGATTCGTCATTGCGCACGGCGTACACCGCCTGCTTGTAGGCGCGGCGCTCCACCTCCGCCAGAAAATCCGACAGTTCCTTGGGGCTTGCCAAGCGGTTTTGTCTCGGTTTATCGGTGTTGTTTTGAGGTTTCGGGGCGAATTATGACATCTAAAGGCCATAAACACGCCGTTTTCACACAATTCAACAACTTGCCAGCGTTCCGAACACGGCTCAAGGCGGTCTGGACGTGGACGTCGTGCGATTTTTTGACGCACTGCGCAAAATTCGCTATCATGGTGCCTAGTTTCAGGCTCAAGAAGCTGCAAAACGCCCATTTACGCGTGTCTCCAGAAGACGCGTGGCAAGTGGTTCCGCATCCGGGCGTGTCGAAATCATTTGGCCCCCTGTCTTTCGCCTTACATCCTTAAGCGAAGCGCGTTTTCAGATTCTCGTCAGCGTTTGGTCTGACCGAGTGGTCTGGTGTATTCATTTTTTCGCGAGGAACCTTTATGGCAGCACAACAGGAATTCACCGGCGCCGAGATCGTCGTCAAGTGCCTGCAGGAGGAGAAGATCGAACATGTGTTCGGCTATCCCGGTGGCGCAGTTCTCTACATTTATGACGAGTTGTTCAAGCAGGACAAGGTCAAGCACATTCTGGTGCGGCATGAGCAGGCAGCGGTGCATGCGGCTGACGCCTATTCGCGCTCATCCGAAAAAATCGGCGTAGCCCTCGTTACCTCCGGTCCCGG
>JANLTL010000357.1:0-6392 GCA_031362905.1 Burkholderiales bacterium
GGCGGACACTCCGGCGGGCGTCACACCGGAACTTACATCGGCGCGAGCCTGGGATGGCATGTCACGGGCGCCGTAGCTGCCATCAAAAGTGAAGCGCTCACACTGCTGACCCATCGCGGCAAGGTGCAGCGCTGCTTCGTCCCAGCGTGTGATGATGCCCACGTCCGCACGCGGAATGTGGATGCGCACCTTGGGATGCGCGCGCTGCAGCGCCGCGTTGCCACCGATATGATCCGAATGTGTGTGAGTGTTGACGATGCGGTCCAGCGCGCGGCTGGCCAGCGCGTGATTGACAAGAGCGACCGTCTGCTCCGCGTGACGGCCATAGCCCGTATCGACGACAGCGGTGTCGTCTTCACTTACGAACACAATGTTGTTGGACGACACCCATCCACGTTCGATTACCTGCATCGACGGCGGAAACACAAATGCCGTCATGCCGTGCCGTTTGCCGAAGAGTCATCCTGGACCAGTGCCCGTCGTGCCGGCAGCGCGGCCTTTATGGTGCGCCGGGTGTCTTCGCTCGCGCCCGACCAGGCGGCAATCTCGGCAAGGCTGCGCAGGCAGCCACCGCAATAGCCCGAAGCGGCATCCATCGCGCAGACCCCGATGCAGGGCGATAGCACAGGGTCTTCGAGGCGCGCACGCGCAGCGATGTCGACCCAGTCACCGGGTTCACGTTGGGTCATGTTGGGACATCTCAATAGCCCTTGGCGCGATCAACCACATCGGTGAGCGCTGCGCCGGCCTCGAACGCGCGAATCTTTTGCGCAATCTGCGCGATTGAGTCCTCGCGCAAAGTGGACGCCGAAACGTGCGGCGTGATCAGCACCTTCGGGTGCTTCCACAGTCCGCTTGCAAGCGGCAAAGGCTCTTCGGGAAACACGTCGAGCGTCGCGCCGCCGAGATGGCCTTCATCGAGCAGCGCCAGCAAATCTTCCTCGACCAGATGTGGCCCGCGGCCGATGTTGACCACATGGGCGCCCTGCGGCATTTGCGCGAGATGAGCGCGATTGAGGATGCCACGCGTACTGTCGGTGAGCGGCAGCAAGCACACCAGAACATTGGTGCGCGCCAGAAAATTGCGCAAGCCCGCTGCGCCGTGATGGCAGTCGACGCCGTCGATCTGCTTCGCATTGCGGCTCCAGCCTGCCGCGGAAAATCCAAATCGCTTCATCGCCTGCGCGACGTAAGCGCCGAGCACGCCAAGGCCGAGTACGCCAACAGTCACGCGGTCCCGCTTTTTCGGCCCCAGCATTTTCCACACGCCGTCGCGCTGCTGCGTGGCGTAGCTGTCGAGCTTGCGCTGCCAGCGCAATGCCGCTGCCAGTACGTATTCCTCCATCTGCGCGGCCATGCCAGCGTCCGCCAGACGCACGATGGGCACCGAGCGCAGAAGACCCTGCTGCATCTCCGGATGTGCGAGGATGAAGTCCACTCCCGCGGCAATATTGAACACGGCCTTGATCTGCGTTTGCCCGGCAAAGAAGCCCACCGGCGGCTTCCAGCACACCGCGTAGTCGGCGGGGGCAGTGTGCCGCTCCGGGTACAGCGCAATACTGGCATCGGGCAACTGCTGTTGCAGCGACGCGACCCAGCGTGCCGGAGACGGATCAATCGTATAGAAGAGAATGTTCATGAGGCCATGTCAAAAAGGGCTGTCAAGCCGGCACCGCAGCTAGCTCGAACGCGATCAGCGCCGCGCCTTCGGCCACCTGTTCTCCGGCTGCATGGAGCACCGCCGTGACACGGCCCTTGGCCGGCGCGGCAATGGTGTGCTCCATCTTCATCGCCTCCATCACCACCAGCGGCGCACCTTTCTCGACCTCGGCGCCGGCCTGCACCAGCACAGCGAGAATCTTGCCCGGCATCGGCGCGGTGAGGCCGCCACCTTCTTCCTCACCGGTTTCAGACTCGGCAAGAGGGTCGTGCAATTCGAGATCGAAGCGCCGCCCGTTGAGAAAGGTGGTGAGCTTGTCGTGTCTGCTCGCAGCTTGCGCCTCGCGCACCCGCACCACTCGCGCATCGATCGCCACGTCATTCCACTGCATGCGTATCCGCTTGCCCGCGACGCTGCCGCTCGCCGCCGAGCGTGTGCCCATGCAGTCGATCACCAATCCGGCGCGCGTGTACTCGATCTGCACGGCATGCGTGGTGCCGCCACATTGCAAAGCCAGCGTGCGCGTTGCCGTGAGGTTGGCGCGCCAGCCATCGCGAATATCCCAAGGGCCATGGGCCTGTGAGGCGCTACCACCAAGGGTTTCAGAAGACACAATGGCGAAAGCCGCGGCCACCAAGGCTTCTGGCGCGACGGCCAGATCAGTCGGCAGCAATTCGGCGCGATTGCGCTCGATCAAGCCGGTATCGAGATCGCCAGACGAAAACGCCTTGGATTCGACCGTGCGCACCAGAAACTCGACATTGGTATGCACGCCGGCGATCTCGCACTCGCGCAATGCTGCTGCCATCGCCCGTAGCGCGACCGCACGCGTCTCGCCCCAGCAAATCAGCTTGGCGATCATCGGGTCGTAGTACGGGCTGATGGCGTCGCCTTCACGCACGCCGCTGTCAATGCGCACCGGGCCATCTTCAACCGGCATTTGAAGATGATGCAGGGTGCCGATGGAGGGCAGAAATTTTTTCGCCGGGTTCTCGGCGTAAATACGCGCCTCAATGGCGTGGCCGTTGATCGCCAGTTCATCCTGAGTGAGCGGCAGCGTCTCACCATGGGCGACGCGCAGTTGCCACTCGACCAGATCAAGGCCGGTGATTTCTTCGGTCACTGGGTGCTCGACTTGCAGGCGCGTGTTCATCTCCATGAAATAAAAGCCATCCTGCGCATTTTCGGTGTCGACGATGAATTCGACCGTGCCGGCCCCCACGTAATTGACCGCCTGCGCCGCCTCCACCGCCGCCTTGCCCATCGCCGCGCGGCGTGCGTCAGTCATGCCGGGCGCAGGTGCTTCTTCAAGCACTTTCTGATGGCGCCGCTGCACCGAGCAATCGCGCTCGAACAGATACACGCAGTTGCCATGCGTGTCAGCGAACACCTGAATCTCGATATGGCGCGGGCGCGTCAGATATTTCTCCAGCAGCACATCGTCATCGCCAAAGCTAGCTGCTGCTTCGCGCTTGCATGAGGCCAGTGCTGCCGGGAAGTCCTTTGCCGCTTCGACCACGCGCATGCCCTTGCCACCACCGCCGGCCGAGGCTTTGATCAACACCGGGTAGCCGATTTTGTCCGCCGCGCTTTGCAGAAACGCCGGGTCCTGATTGCCACCGTGATAGCCCGGCGTGAGCGGCACGCCGGCCTTTTCCATCAATTGTTTTGACTCGGCCTTGAGGCCCATGGCGCGAATCGCAGAGGGTGGCGGGCCGATGAAGACGATCCCCGCTTTGGCGCACGCCTCGGCGAAGTTTGCGTTCTCGGACAGAAAGCCGTAGCCAGGATGAATCGCTTCTGCGCCGCAGCGCTGGGCAATGGCGATGATCTTGTCACCCAGCAGGTAGCTCTCCTTGGCGGCGGGCGGCCCCAGACGATAGGCCTCATCGCATGCGGCAACGTGCTTGGCCTTGGCGTCGGCGTCGGAATACACCGCGACGGTGCGAATGCCCATGCCGTGTGCGGTGGCTGCAACACGGCAGGCGATCTCGCTGCGGTTGGCAATCAGAATTTTCTTAAACATGGTTTTCCTTTGGGGCGATCAACCTGACGCCAGATGCTCACGCATCACCGAGTTTGAGAGCCGTCACCCACTTGGGCTTGCGCTTTTGCAGAAACGAAGCCATGCCCTCCTGGCCTTCAGCCGAGGCGCGCGTCGCGGCGATGCGTTTCGCGGTTTCGCTGCGCACTGCAGGCGTGAGCTTGCTGCCACCTGACAAGCCAATCAGCTTCTTCGACTCCTCTAGCGCGCGCGGCCCGCCCAGGATCAGATGACCGAGGAGGTCATTGACCTTGGCATCAAGTTCGCCGGGCGGCGTGATCTCGTGAATGAAACCGATGCGGTAGGCCTCGGCCGCATCAAAGCGTTCAGCCGTGAGAAAGTAGCGCGAGGCCATGCGTTCGCCCATCGCGCGGATCACGTAGGGGCTGATGGTCGCGGGAATCAGGCCGAGCTTGACTTCGGAGAGACAAAACGTGGCATCAATCGACGCCACCGCGATGTCACAGGCTGCGACCAGGCCCATGCCGCCAGCGTAAGCCGGGCCGTGGATGCGTGCCACGGTCGGCTTTTTCAAAGTGTGCAGTTGATGAAAAGTGTCGGTGCGGCGTAGCTTGGCAGCCTTGAGCGCTTGCGCCTTGGTGGCCTTCGCGACTTTCTTCATCCAGTTGATGTCGCCGCCGGCGCAAAACGCAGTGCCGCGCCCGGCCAGGCACACCGCCCGCACGCCGCTGTCTTTCTCCATTGCAGTGAGCGCTGCGCTGATTTCGTTCATCACGTCATCATTGAGCGCGTTGCGGATTTCCGGGCGGTTGAGCCACAGGATGCCGACGTGGTTCATGACTTCAATCTCAATGGTCTTGTATTTCATACGCGTCTCCAATGCTATTCATCTGTCCTGATGGCTGAAGCCGATTGCCGGCGTGAATGCCACCGCAGCCGATTGGCTTGCCTTACATCCGGAACACGCCAAACCGTGTTTTCTCCAGCGGCGCGTTGAGCGAAGCCGCCAACCCGAGGCCAAGCACGCGGCGGGTGTCGGCGGGGTCGATCACGCCGTCGTCCCACAGGCGTGCGCTGGCGTAATAGGGATGCCCCTGATGTTCGTACTGCTCGAGGATGGGCTGCTTGAAGGCGGCTTCCTCTTCGGCACTCCATGTCCCGCCTTTCAATTCAATGCCGTCACGCTTGACGGTGGCGAGCACGCTGGCGGCCTGTGCGCCACCCATGATCGAGATGCGCGCGTTCGGCCACATCCACAAAAAGCGTGGTGAGTAGGCGCGGCCGCACATGCCGTAGTTGCCCGCGCCGAACGAGCCGCCGATGATGACGGTGAACTTCGGCACTTTCGCAGTCGCGACGGCAGTGACCATCTTGGCGCCGTCGCGCGCGATGCCGGACGACTCGTATTTCTTGCCGACCATGAAGCCGGTGATGTTCTGCAGGAAAACCAGAGGCACATTGCGCTGGCAGCACAGCTCGATGAAGTGCGCGGCTTTGAGCGCCGACTCGGAATACAAAATGCCGTTGTTGGCGATGATGCCCACCGGCATGCCGTAAATGCGCGCGAAGCCGGTGATGAGGGTGGTGCCGTAGCGCGCCTTGAACTCGTCAAACTCCGAGCCATCGACAATCCGCGCGATCACTTCGCGCACGTCGTAGGGCTTTTTCACGTCGGCCGGGATCACGCCGTAAATTTCTTCGGTGGCGTAAAGCGGTTCGCGCGCGGCGGCTTCGCCGGTCAGTTGCCCGATATCAGCAGTGTGCTTCGCGCCCAGATTGCCGACGATGCGCCGCGCCAGTTGCAAGGCGTGCGTGTCGTTTTGCGCGAGGTGATCCGCGACGCCAGAAATGCGTGTGTGCACGTCCCCGCCACCGAGTTCCTCGGCGCTGACGATTTCGCCGGTGGCGGCCTTGACCAAGGGCGGGCCGCCGAGAAAAATCGTGCCCTGATTCTTGACGATGATGGTCTCGTCACTCATCGCCGGTACATAGGCACCACCGGCGGTGCACGATCCCATTACGACCGCGATTTGCGGCACGCCTTTGGCCGACAGATTGGCCTGGTTGTAGAAGATGCGGCCGAAGTGATCGCGGTCGGGGAATACATCATCTTGCGTTGGTAGATTGCCGCCGCCGGAGTCGACCAGATACACGCAAGGCAGATGGTTCTGGTCCGCAATCTCCTGCGCGCGCACGTGCTTTTTCACCGTCATCGGGAAATAGGTGCCGCCCTTGACGGTGGCGTCGTTGCACACGATCACGCATTCGCGCCCCGCGACGCGGCCAATGCCGGTGATCACGCCAGCGCCCGGCGCCGCATCGCCATACATTCCATGCGCGGCCAATTGTGAAAACTCAAGGAAGGGCGAGCCAGGATCAACCAACTGTTCTACGCGCTCGCGTGGCAACAACTTGCCGCGTCCGGTGTGCTTTTTGCGGGCGTCTTCGGGGCCACCTTGCGCGGTTTTTGCCACCTGCGTGTTGAGGTCGCCGACCGCTGCTTTGAGCGCAGCTGCGTTGACGGCAAACTCGGGACTGCGGGTGTTGATCTTGGATTCGAGCGTGGCCATGAAGTAGTCCGGGAATCAAGAGAGGCGGCGCGAACAAACCGCGTCGGTTGACGTTTACGTAAACGTCAATTGTAGCAAGCGCATTTCGGCGCGATGCAACCAGTGCGCTCGGGTCGTGCGCCAGGTTGCGCGCTCTGACGCTGCGCGTATGCCATAT
>JANLTL010000650.1:0-12604 GCA_031362905.1 Burkholderiales bacterium
GGACGAAGCTCTGGCACAATGTTCGCTTCATGAAGGAGCGGCTCGACAAAGCCGGCGTCCCCACGGGGGAGAGCGTCTCACAGGTGATCCCCATCATGGTCCGCGACGATGCCCGCGTCTTCCAGATGGGCGAGGCGCTCCTGAGCGCCGGCGTGTTCATCAACCCGGTGAAGTATCCGGCCGTGGCGAAGCACAAGAGCCGCTTCCGCATGTCGATCTCGGCGGCCCACACCGAAAAGGATCTCGCGGAGGGCGCCGACATCATCGCCGGCGTCCTGCGTGAATACGGAGTATGCCAGTAGCCGCTGGGCGCTATGCGTTCTCGACCGGGGTGCTGGCATTCTTCACCTATGCGGTGACGGTCCTCGCCATCGGCTTCTACTGGACGCTCGAGGTCCCGCGCTTCGAACGGGTCGTGGCGTCGCTCCTCTCGGTGGAGCGGCGCGCTGACGTGCTCGCCACGTGCCTCTTGATTGGCAATCGCGCCGGCTTCGAAGACTCCGCCAACGGCTTTGGGGGCGCCCCGGTCCACGAGTGGAAGGGCCTTCAGGCGCCGGCCTTCGAGCGGGGTGTAGTGAGCGAGAAGAACGGTCGTTTCATGCTCGATGCCCTCACTGAAGGCGCGCGACTGGTGACGGAAGGCCGTGCCGACGCGCTGTGCTTCGCGCCACTCAACAAAGGCGCATTGCGTGCCGGTGGCATGCATCATGAAGACGAAATGCGCTGGTTTGCCGAACTGCTCAAGCACGATGGCACCTGCGGTGAGCTCAATGTGCTCGAGAACCTGTGGACCTCACGTGTCACGTCGCACATTCCACTCAAGGACGTCAGCAGCCATCTGTCATCCAAGAAAGTCGCCGAAGCGATCCAGATGATCACCGAAGCCCTGCGCGCTGCCGGCAAGGCCAAGCCGCGGGTGGCGGTGTGCGGCCTCAACCCGCACAACGGCGACAACGGCAACTACGGCGACGAAGAAGGCCGCATCATCGAGCCCGGCGTAAAACTGGCGGCTGCGCGCGGCTATATGGCCGACGGCCCGTTCGCGGCAGACACCGCCTTCGTGCGTGCGATCAAGACAGATGGGTCAGGCTACGATGGCGTGGTGACGATGTATCACGACCAGGGCCAGATCGCGATGAAGCTGATGGGCTTCGAGCGCGGCGTGACGGTGCAGGGTGGACTGCCGATTCCGATCACTACGCCCGCGCACGGCACGGCTTACGACATTGCCGGCAAGGGCATCGCCAATCCGCAGGCGATGAAGAATGCATTTGATATTGCCTGTCGGATGGGCGCAAATCGCAGATAGAAATCCCGGAGAATGGCTTCTGGAGCCATTCTCCGGATGATATCGCGGTGCGCGAAAAGCCGTGCGCCACGGATGCCGCAGTCTTGACTGCGGCGCAAGATGCGCTCGACATAAGGGGGGCGACCCACTGCTGCTCGTGCCGCCGAAGCGCCTATGCGTCCGGTTTGTCGCCGCCCTTCATGCGCTTCTGCCGCCATTCGATGCCCAGCGCGCGCAACCGCTCGTGGTCGCTTGGGTCAAACCAGCCATAGCGCGCACGCCAGCCAGGATCGTCACGCCAGGCGAATGGTGCATGCTCGGTGGACCGCGGCGCGGTGGCCGACTCGAGCAGCCGCAGCGCCCGCGCGACGATGCTTTTCTGCATGTCGCGCGCGTACGGATGGCCGCAGGGATTGCCCAGCGGAAAATCGGTGAACACAAAGCGCGCCACGCCGCAGTGTTCGACCACGTCGAGCGCGGAGCCGATGACGACGGTAGGGATGCCGTTCGCTTCGAGGTGCCTGGCGACCAAACTCACGGTTTGGTGGCAGACCGGTCATATCGCGCAGAGTATCGCCGCGTCGGCGCCGTCCGCGCGTAGCCGCGCCAGTACCTCTGGCGCATCCTGTTCAGTGACCTTTCGATGGCTGTATTCGGTTGGCACGCCGTGAAAGCGCTTTGCGAGCCCGGCAAACACGCCTTCGCGTGCGAGGGCGTCGGCAGCCTCGATGGGCAGATAGCTCTCGCGGTCGTCAGTGTGGGTGGACTCCTTGTCCCAGGCCAGGTTGTCGGTGTACAAACCCGGCGGCGGCGGCGCTACGTTGCCTGACCAGACCAGCTTGTTCCCCGCAGCGTCGACGTTGTCGCGCTGCGCCGGGCTGGCCGTGGAGATAAGCGCGACGCGCGCCTGCGCCAGCGGCTTGGCAAGCCGCGCAAACGGGACGTCGGCAAAGTGCGACCAGACATAGTCCTTCTCGTAGCCGAGCGCACGGTAGTAGTTGCGCGTGCGTTCCATGTAGGGCACGGCCGTGTCGCTTGTCTTATGGGTCTCTTGGATCACTGCACTGCTCCTTGATGAAGGTGTTCCGACAGATTATCCGGGAATTTTTCGCGCGCTGGCAATGGCCCGAAGAGCCGCACCAGGAGCCATTCTTCACGGCATCCCCGATCGGCATCGTTGCGTGCACACAGGCGGCCATGCCGGCGCAAGCCACGGCGCAGTCAAAGTCTGTGCGCATTGCGCTATCCTAGAAACAACACCTTACATTCACAGGAGGCGCGTGATGAACACTCTATTGCTGCCGGTGTCGTTGTTGTGTCGCTGGCTGCTGGCCCTTGGGGTGGCGATGATGCCTGTGGCATCGGGCCTTGCACAGGAGGCCTATCCATCCAAGCCGGTGCGCATCGTGGTGCCGTATCCGCCGGGCGGGGCATCGGATGTAACGGCGCGCCTGTTGGCGCAAAAGCTTGGCGAGTTCTGGGGCCAGCAGGTGGTGGTCGACAACCGGCCAGGGGCTAACGGGATTGTGGCGCTTGAACACGTCGCCAAGCAAGCCGCCGATGGCCATACGCTGTTGATGGCCAATCTCGGGCCGAACGCCATCAACCCGGCCATCTACACCAAGTTGCCTTACGACCCGATCAAGGACTTCACCACCATCACGCTCACGACCATGGTGCCGCAAGTGCTGGTGAGTGGCCCCGGGCTGGAGGCCAAATCGCTCAAGGAACTGCTCGATTTCGCCCGTGCCAACCCGGCCAAACTTTCGTACGGCAACGGCGGCAACGGATCCGCCAACCATCTCGGGGTCGAATTGATGGCCGCGCTTGCCGGCGTGAGCTTTACCGCGATTCCCTACAAGGGCGATGCGCCGGCGATGCTCGACACCATGTCCGGCCTGCTGGCGATGACCCTGCCCACCGTGGTGGCGGCGTCGCCGCACATCAAGTCCGGCAAGTTGCGCGCGCTGGCAGTGAGCACCAAGGCGCGCGTGGCGTCGCTGCCGGATGTGCCAACCATGCAGGAAGCCGGTGTGGCCGGATACGAGTCGTCGTCGTGGGGCGGCATCATGGGGCCCGGCGCCATGGCCGCGCCGGTGGTGAACAAGATCCACGCCGACACGGTGCGCGCACTGCGCCTGCCCGACATCCAGGAAAAGCTCGGCGGCTTGGGCGCCACGGTGCTGGCGCAGGGGCCGGCTGACTTCGCCACGTTTTTGCAAGCGGAGATCCGCAAGTGGGACGGGGTGGCCAAGCGCGCCAACATCCGCCTGGAATAGCCATACCATGAAGACCGTTGGTGGGAGCGGTTCTTTGGACATGATCGCAAACGATGTCGAGAAAGCGCAAGTGACGATAGAGGCCGCCACCAAGGCAGGCCTGCTCAAGTGAAATTGCCGGCGCGCCGGCCAACGCGACAGGAGTAACAGCATGATTGGAGAACCCGTAGCACTCACCATCCGCCGCAACTTCGAGAGGCCGCCGGCGCAGCTGCTGCGTGCGTTTCGCGGCGCTCCCACCGGCTTTGTCACCGATGCCTACAACGGCCAGGGCTGCCTCGACTACCGCATCAAGCCGATCGACCTGAAGATGACGGTGTGCGGGCCGGCGCTCACCTGTTACTGCTCGCCAACCGACAACCTCGCCGCGATGGCGGCGCTGGACTTTGCCCGTAAGGGCGATGTCATCGTCATCGCCGCCAGGAACGGCCAGAGTGCCGCCGTGATCGGCGACCGCTGGGCCATGTGGGCTAAAAAAATCGGCGTCGCCGGCATCGTTTGCGATGGCCTGGTGCGCGACATCGTCGGCTTGCTCGACGTCGGCCTGCCGATTTTTGCGCGCGGGCTTTCCCCGAATTCGGGCTTCAAGCATGGACCGGGCGAGATCAATACGCGGGTCTCGTGCGGCGGCATTGCGATTGAACCGGGTGACATCATCGTCGGCGACCGCGATGGCGTGGTGGTGGTGCCGCGAGGCGAGGCGGAACACGTTGCCGCCCACCTGGTCGAGGTCAAGAAGAAGGAAGCTGCGCTGGACGCCGCAGTGCGCCGCGCGAAATCCATGCAATTCTGGAGCGAGGCCGAGACGCGTGCGCGCGGCGGCGTGCGCTATCTCGATTAGGGCACTGGCAGCGTTCATGGATCCACGCGGTCTTGCGGTAAGCGGAATGTCGCGATGAGCTACCGGCATGCGATCAACGTGTTCGACCTCGAACGCATTGCGCGCAAGCGCCTGCCGGCGGGTGTCTTTGGCTTCATCGCCGGCGGCGCGCAGGATGACCGCACGCGCGACAACAATCGTGCGGCCCTCGAACGCGTGCGCTTGAAGCCACGCGGCCTCGTCGATGTTTCCGGCCGCACGCAAGACGTCACCTTGTTCGGACACCGTTTTTCCAGCCCCTTCGGCATCGCGCCGATGGGTATTGCCGGCATCGCCCTCTTCGAGGCCGACATTGCGCTGGCGCGCGCCGCGGCGCGCATGAACGTGCCCTTCGTGCTCTCGAACATGGCCACCGTGCCGATGGAGGCGGTGGCGCGCTCTTGCGACAGCGTCAAGTGGTTGCAGGTCTACATGCCCGCCGACCGCGAGCGCGCCGCGCGCTTCGTCGCCCGCGCCGGCGCTGCCGGCTTCCAGGCCTTGCTGGTCACCATCGACGTGCCCGTGGGGGCGAACCGCGAGAACAACCAGCGCAGCGGTTTCACGCTGCCCTTGCAACTTTCGCCACGGGTGATCGCCGACGGGTTGATGCACCCGCGCTGGCTCGGCGGCGTACTGGCGCGCACGCTGCTGGCCACCGGCGTGCCGCGCCTGGAAAACTCGGCTGCCCACGACCGCCCCAGCATCCTGGCCTCGCAGAGTGCGGAGCTACGCGCGCGCGGCGCCACCATCGACTGGGGATTCATGCGCTGGCTGCGCGACCAGTGGCGCCTGCCACTGCTGATCAAGGGCGTGTTGCACGAAGCCGACGCACGCGAGGCAGTCGCCTGCGGGCTCGACGGCGTGGTCGTCTCCAACCATGGCGGCCGGCAACTCGACGGCGCAGCGGCGCCAATCGAGGTGCTGCCGCGCATTGTCGAGGCGGCAGGCGGCAAGCTGGCGGTGATCGCCGACAGCGGCTTTCGCCGTGGCGGCGATATCCTCAAGGCGTGCGCGCTGGGTGCGGGCATGGTGCTGTGCGGCCGGCCATTCCTGTTCGGCGCCGCCGCGGGCGGCGAGGCCGGCGTGCTGCATGCGCTGCAGTTGCTGAAGGCCGAGGTCGACCGTGATCTGGCCATGATGGGCGCGACCAGCATCGGCGCGCTGTCGCCCGGGGATGTGATCGTTCGCTGACAGTCATTCCCCCAGCCGCACCAATGCCTTTCCCGGCTTAGAGTTGGAAACGTGCTTCAGGGCCCCTCAGGCACCACCACACCAACCTCGCGGGCATAGGCGAACCATTCATCGACCAGTTCCTGAAGCTTGTGCGGTTCGGCCGCGGCGAGATCATCGGTCTCCCCCGGGTCGACTGCAAGATTGAAGAGCAGCCAGCGCTTGGCCGGCAATTCGGGCGCGATGTTGTGAATCACGGCCGGCAGGAAAATCGCCTTCCAGTCGCCCTTCTTCACGCCGCGCCCATAGGCCAGTTCCCAGGCAATGCGCTCGTCGGCCGCGTGCACCTCAGCGCATTCCCCCTTGAGCACGCCTGCCACCGAGACGCCGCGCATCGGCAGCTTGCCTGCAGGTGGCGCAGACGCTGCGCCGGCCAGGTCGAGCAGGGTTGGCGCCACATCCATCACGTGCAGGAACGCCTGCGATTCGGCGCGCCTGGCGATGCCCGGCCCGCAGGCGAATGCACAGGTACGCACACCGCCTTCGCTGGTATAGCGCTTGAACAGGAAGAACGGCGCCGACTGCGCCTGCGCCCAGCGCGGGCCGATCGAGGTGTAGCTGCTGGCGCGCCCGATGTTGCCTAGCCGGTTGTCGGCGTTGGCGGCAATCCAGTCGCGCCACGGCGGTGTGGCCTCGCGCAGGGTACCGGATGGCCCGTTGTCGGACATGAAGAGGATCACGGTGTTGTCCAGGCGTCCGCTCTTCTTGAGCGCCGCGATCACGCGCCCGACCGCACGGTCCATGGAATCGATCATCGCCGTATAGACTTCCATCTTGCGCGATTCAATTTGCTTCTGCTCCGGTGCGATCGCCTCCCACGGCGTGCCGCCGCGGATCTCGGCAGGCCGCATTGAGCCCGCCGCGAGGCCCTGCGCGCGCATGCGCGCCAGGCGCTTCATGCGCATCGCTTCGGGGCCATCGTCGTAAAGACCGCGATACTTTTCGACCAGTTCCGCAGGGGCCTGCAGCGGGCTGTGCGGTGCGGTGAAGGCCAGGTACGAAAACAGTGGCCGCGCATCGTCGCCGGCCACCTCGACGAAGTCGATCAGGCGATCGGCGAAGAAATCGGTTGAATAGGCTCCGAGCGGAAACAGGACAGGCTCGTCATTGCATCGATAGCGTGACTCGCCGTGCGTGTTGGCGGTCTCCGGCGTCTGGTCCGCTCCGTAATGGTTGTGCTCGCCCTGCATCAAGGCCCACGAGTGCTCGAAGCCACGGGCGCGCGGCATCGAGCGGAACGGGGCTTCGGCGCCCAGGTGCCACTTGCCGGCCATCATGGTGCGATAGCCGGCGTCGCGCAAGCGCTCGGCGATGGTCGCCGCGCGATCCGTCAGGTAGCCCTCGTAGCCGGGCTTGCCCGTCTGTTCCGGCGTGCGGATCTCCACCATGGCGCCCATGCCCACCTCGTGATGGTCACAGCCGGTCATCAACATGGCGCGCGTGGTCGAGCACAGGGGCGAGGTGTGGAAGTTGGTCAGGCGCATGCCGCGCGCGACCAGCGCGTCGAGATTTGGCGTGTCGGCCTCGCCGCCGAAACAGGAAAGGTCGGACCAGCCCATGTCATCGACCACGATGACCAGGAAATCGGGGCGCTTGTCGCTTGCGTTGCTAATCATGGCGTGATCGCTCTTCAATGGGTTACAGATTTGGTTGATCGCCACGGGGCGGCTGATAAGGGCCAAGAATGGCTCCAGGAGCCATTCTTGAGCCATCCACTAATCGGCGCGAATCCCGGTTGCCTTGATTAGTTGTTGGTAGCTTCCCAGATCGGCACGCATGCGCGCCGTGAATTCTTCCGGCGTTCCCCCGGCCGCATCAATCCCTTGCGCCGCCAGCTTTTCGCGCACTGCCGGCAGCTTGAGCACGCGGTTCAGCTCTGCGTTGACGCGAGCCAGCACCGCTTTGGGCGTGCCCGCCGGCGCGACAACGCCCATCCACACATTGAGCTCCACATTGGGCACACCGGCTTCAGCGAAGGTCGGCACATCAGGCATCAGGGCTGATCGCGTGCGTCCCACGGTGGCCAGCACCTTGAGCTTGCCACCCTTCAACTGCGAGGCCACTGCGGGCAACCCGGTGATGGTGAACTGCACGCGCCCCGCCACCAAGTCGGGCAGGGCAATGCCCATGCCTTTGTAGGGCACATGCAGCATGTCGAGCCCGGCCCTTAGCTTGAGCATCTCCCCGGCAAGATGATGGGGCGCGCCGTTGCCGGAGCTGGCGAAACCGAGCTTGCCGGGCCGTGCGCGCGCGAAATCGACAAATTCCTTGAGTGATTTGACCGGAACCACTTCCTCGTTGACCACCAGAAAGAACGGCAGGTTGCTCGCTTGCCCGACCGCATCGAAATCGCGCAGCATGTCGTAGGACAGGTTCGGATTCATCGCCGACAGGATCAGATAGCTGTCGTTCACCACCAGCAAGGTATGGCCATCGGGCGCAGCGCGCTTGACGTAGTCGCCGGCAACACTGCCGCCGCCCCCCGGCCGGTTGTCGATCACTACCGTGCCCAGGCTTTCGCGCATCTCTGCGGCAATGATGCGCGCCAGCGCGTCGTTGGCGGCACCGGTGGGGAACGGCACCACCAGTGAAATCGGTTTGGACGGGAAGGTTTGGGCGCAGACGGCGCCGGCCAGTAGCAGGATTGCGGCAGCAACGAAGCGTGACATGTCAGGTCTCCTATTTGCCGCCAGCGCGCAGGTCGGCAAGTTTTTGTTCGATCGCCGGCCAGGCCTCGGCGCCGCCATCGGCCATCAGTTTAAGGTGCTCGGGAAGCTCGAAATCGGCAAATGCCTTACCGTGCGCCGGGCGCGCGCGCAGCCGTGCGAACCAGTCGGTGAGTCTGGGCCGTGTGCGCGTCCACATCGGCGACAAGGCCAGCCGGTCCATGCGGTGCACGTAGGCCGCAAGACCAATGTCGGCGAGCGAATAGGTGTCGCCAGCCAGCCAGGCGGTCTTGGACAACTGGGTTTCCATGTCGCCGAACAGTTTGTCGAAACGCGCCAGCGCCACGTCGACCAGCGGCGAATCGACGCCGCGCTCGACCATTTCGCGCATCTTGTCGCGCCGCACCGGGTCGGGAATGCCGTTGATGCGCGCTTCGCGTTTTTCCGGCGTCATGCGCAGCACCGGCAGCCGCAACGCGAGTGCAAACGAGAGGGTATTGACCGTCACGTGCACGCCTTCGTCGGGCTGCTTGGTCCACAGTCGCATCAGTGCGCGGCTGTAGGGGTCAGCCGGCCTGAGCGCCGGTCCATCGAAGGCCTCGTCGAGGTACTCGTTGATCACCGTCGATTCGATCACCACGCGGCCGTCGTGCTTGAGGGTAGGCACTACGGCGCCGGGGTTCATCTGCATGTACGCCGGTTGAAACTGGTCGCCTCTGGAGAGATCGAGTATTTCGCTGCTCCACGCGACGCCTTTTTCAAACGATGCCAGACGTACCTTTTGTGAACAGACCGAGTTGTAGGCGTGATACAGGACAACCATGGGCGGATCCTTTTTTGACCTTGCTTGACGTGGCTTGAGCGCGACGCCGTTGGGACTGACTACTCGGCCTTGAGGCCGGCCTTGCGGATCACTTCACCCCAGACCACACTTTCGCGTTTGATCATGTCGATGAATTCGGGCGATGTGTGGCGTACTGGTTCGAGCCCGAGCTTGTCGATCTGCTCGAGGAAGGCCGGCTCGGTCATGGCCTGTTGAATCTCGCGCGACAAGGCGTCGACGATCGCCGCCGGCGTGTTTGCCGGCGCCAGCAGGCCATTCCAGCTCTCCGCAGAGTGCCCGGGGAACATCTCGGCAATCGCCGGCACGGCCGGCAGCTTGGCATTGCGCTTGAGCCCGGAAATACCGAGCAGCTTGACCTTGCCCGCACCCTGGTGACCGATCACTTCCGACGGGCTGGCCGAATAGAGCTGGATCTGCCCACCCAGGACGTCGGCCAGGGCCGGGCCGCCCCCCTTGTAGGCAACGTGCGTCATGGCCAGGCCGGCACGCTCGACGAACAGCGCTGCCGACAGATGCGTGACCGTGCCGTTGCCGCCGGAGCCGTAGTTGAACTGCCCGGCGCGTGACTTGGCCAGATCGATGAACTCCCTGAGGTTGTTCACCGGCAGCGATGCGGGCACCGTCAGCACGAACGCGTTGGTGCCGATCACCGAGATCGGAATGAAATCGCGTGCCGTATCGTAGGGGGTGCGCGTGATGAAGGGGCCGGTGACGAACTGAGAAGCGGTCGCCATCAGGAGGGTATAGCCATCAGGTGCCGCCTTGGCCACCAGGTCGGTGCCAAGGATGCCGCCGGCCCCGGCGCGGTTCTCTACTACAAACGCCTGCTTGAAGGTGCGCCCCAGGCGCTCCGCGGTGAAGCGTGCGATGGCGTCGGTGTTTCCCCCCGGCGGGAATGGCACGACGATGCGTACCGGCCGCGCCGGCCAGGCGGGCGCAGAGGATTGCGCTAGCGCGGCGTTGCCAAGCAGGCCCAGCGCCATCAGAGCGGCCAACGCGAGCTTTGCCGTCCGTCGCATGGCGATCGAGGTTGGCGTGAGAGTCTGGGGCCTGGTGTTGACTTGGCAGGGATCGAGCATCATTTATTGGCCTTTGTCAGATAGAGGATTCGGGGTTGGGGTCATCGGCACAATCGGCACAATCGGCGCAATCGGCGCAATAGGCGCAACAATCAGGTCAGTCCGGATCATCACGATCAATCCAGAGTTTGCCGGCGCAAGCGCGATTGTGCTTTTCAAATTCGACGAACACGATATCGACCGCCTTCGGTTCCACCTTCAGTATCCGGCAGGTTTCGCGCGTGACGACTTCTACCCACTCGCGTTTTTGTTCGATGCTGCGTCCGGGAAACAACTCGACGTGGATCATTGGCATGGCGGCTCCTGGCAATTGCCTCAAGTATCGAACATCGGCTGTCGACTGTCACGCCGGCATTGCTGCTTTTACCAGCGCCGGCAGCATCGGCAAATGCCGAATCCGCGCACCGGTGGCAGCGGCCACCGCATTGGCGATGGCTGCCGCGACCGGCGGGACCCCGACCTGCCCGCCGCCGGAAACGTTGTCGGAGCCGCTCACGATCCTGACTTCAATATCGGGCATTTCACTGGCGCGTGTGACCAGGTAGTCGTAAAAATTCGACTGCTCGACCACACCTGCCTTGATCGAGATGCGTTCGCGCAGCGCCATGCCCACGCCAAAGGCGATGCCGGTGCGGGCCTGCTGCATCAGGTGCTGCGGTTGTACCGCGACACCCGGCTCGATCGCGGCCCAGATCTTGTGCACCGTGATGGCGCCGGTAGCACGGTCTACCGATACTTCGGCAATTTGCGCGCACGGGCAATTCCACTCGCCGCCGTCGTAGTAGGCCAGGCCGAGGCCGCGGCCGGTGCGCTTTTGCTGCCATTGCGCCATCTCGGCAACCGCTTCGAGCACGCGCCTTGCGCGCGGGTTGGTGAGCAGGCCTAGCCGGAACGCCAGCGGGTCGCGGCCTTGCCTCGCGGCAATTTCATCGATGAACGATTCGACCGCAAACACGGTGAAGCCGGCGCCGTTGGCATTGAGGTAGCCTGCGGCGATGCTGCGGTCCTGATGCAGGTATTCGTGGCGCTTGTTCGGGATGTTGTAGGTCGACGCCGCTCCCGACATCACCACCACGTCGTAACCCTTGGTGCCGTCCCACGACTGCTTGCGCGCCCGCAGCGTCACCGAATCGGCTACCAGGCGCGTGCGCCAGGCGGTGATGCGACCGTCGGCGGCAAACGCCGCCTCCAGGCGTTGCGCAGTGGCAGGCCGATAGGCGCCATTCTTGAGGTCGTCCTCGCGGCTCCACAGTACCTTGACCGGCTGCTGCATCGCGCGTGACAGCTGCACCGCTTCCTGGTTGACCAGTTGCTCGGTCTTGAGGCCGAAGCCGCCTCCGAGCAAGGTGGTGTGTACCCGCACCTTTGCAGCGACCGTGCCGCCGGCCTTGGCGGCGACTTCCTGTGCCCACAACTGGCCCTGGGTCGGCGTCCACAGGTCCACCTCGTCGCCGCGCACCCACGCGGTGGCGTTGAGCGGTTCCATGGCCCCGTGGTACACGTGCTCGGTGGCGAATTCGGCGCTCATCACCGATGCGGCTTGCGCGAAGGCATCATCGGCCTTGCCGGTTTCGCGGACCTGGCCGCGGCGCCCGGTGTCGCGCGCGATCGCGGCGAACTCGGTGAGCACCGCAGCGCTGTCGTAAGTTTCAGCGCGATGGCCTTTTTGCCACTCGACCTTGAGCGCGCGTTTGCCCAGTACCGTCGCCCAGTAGTCGTTGCCGACCACCGCCACGCCGTGGCCCAGCGGGATCACGCGCAATACTCCCTCGATGGCAAGGGCAGCGCGGTCGTCGATGCGCGCCGGTGCAATGCCGATATCGGGCGCGAACTGCGGATGCGGAAAGGTTGCCACTGGCGGGCGCAGGATCGACGCGTAGAGCATGCCGGGCAGCATCACGTCGATGCCGTAAATCGCCGAGCCGTTGACTTTGGACGGCACGTCGACGCGCGGCACGTCGCGGCCGATCAGGCGCCATGCCGATTTCGGTTTGAGGTCAGCCTCGGTGACCAGCGCGAGCCCGGCGGGCACGCGCGCGAACGCGGCAATCTCGCCATAGGTCATGCTGCGGCCGGATCGCGCGTGGCTGACAGTGCCGCTCGCCGTCGTCAGTTCGCCGGCCGGCACTGCCCAGCGCGTGGCGGCGTTGTCGAGCAGGATACGGCGTATCTGCGCACCGGCCAGCCGCATCGGCAGCCAATAGCCGCGCGTGCTGCGGCTGCCGCCCACGCCCTGGGTACGAAAGTGCACCGGGTTCAGAAACGCAGGGGATGCGCCAGCCTGGACCACCCGCACGCTGTCCCAATCGGCATCGAGTTCTTCGGCCAGCAGCAGCGGCAGCGAGGTCATGATGCCCTG
>JANLTL010000382.1:0-1586 GCA_031362905.1 Burkholderiales bacterium
GTGGTCGGGTTGCCGGCGGTGTCGATCAAAATGCCGGGCGGCAACTGCTCGCCCTTGTTGTAGGCCACGCGGGTCTTGCCCTGCGCGATGCGGCTGGTGGCGAAGTCGAGCACGATCGGGTCCTTGCCGGGACGCGGGATGCCGACGCAGAACGGGTTGGTGCCATGCCGCGCATCGCTGCCGCCCCACGGCGCCACCACCGGGCGCGAAATCACGTTGACGAAGTGGATCGAGACGAGGCCATGGCCAATGGCCTGTTCGGCCCAGTGGCCGATGCGGCCGATGTGATGCGCATTCGACATGCCAAGCACGCACACACCGTGGCGCTTGGCGCGCTCGGCAGCGAGCTCGATCGCCTCAAAACCTGCCACCTGCCCATAGGCTTTGTTGCCGTCGAGTGTCAACAGGGCGTTTGAATCGAGCGTGATCGAGACGTGCGCATTGACCGCGAGCCCGCCTTCCTTGATCGAATCGATGTAGCGCGGGATCATGCCGACGCCGTGCGAGTCATGGCCCTTGAGGTTGGCTTCGACCAGGTTGGTCGACACCAGATCCGCCTCGCGATCATTCGAGCCGCCGGCCTTGACGATGGCCCGGATCGCGGCGGTGAGGGATGCAGCTTTGAGAGTGAGATAGTCTGCCATGGCGAGTGAAGTCAAACAACCTTTCCGGGGTTCATGAGGTTTTTCGGGTCCAGCGTGTTCTTGATCGATTGCATCAAGGCCAGCTCGACCGGGGACTTGTACTTGCGCACTTCCACATTCTTTAGCTGGCCCAGGCCATGCTCGGCGCTGATCGAACCACCGAAGTCGTTGACGCAGTCATGCACCACGGTCGAGACGCTCTGCCATTGGGCCAGCCACGCCTCAACGGTAAACGAAGGGGGCTCGCTGATGTTGTAGTGCAGGTTGCCGTCGCCCAGATGGCCGAAGGTGACCGGGCGCACGCCGGGCCAGTTTTTCTCCAGCGCCGCATCGGTGCTATCGAGAAAATCGGCGATCCGTGATATCGGCACCGAGATGTCGTGCTTGATGTTGCGCGCCTGGGCTTCGGGCAGGTGCTCGCGAATGTCCCACAGCTTGCCGGCTTCGGCGTGGTTCTTGGCGATTGCGGCATCTTCGATGAGAGCCGCTTCCAGAGCGGCTTCCAGGGCGTTTTCCATCGCCCGGTTGAGGGCTTCACCGGGCTGTGGATCGGTCGCCTCACACAGCACATACCAGGCGTACGGACCGGTCAACGGTGAGCGATGATCCGGAAACACGGTTTGCACGATGTCGACGCAGCGCGCCGACATCAACTCAAAAGCCGTGAGGCGCTCACCCAAATGCGAGCGCATGTGCGACTAGAGTTCGAGCGCCTTGCGCGGACTCGCCAGCGCCACAAACACGGTGCTGGTCGACTTGGGCGCCGGGAACAGTTTCAATACCGCCTGGGTGACGATGCCGAGCGTGCCCTCGGCGCCGATGAACAGCTGCTTCAAGTCATAGCCGGTGTTGTCCTTGCGCAGGCCCTTGAGGCCGCTCCAGATCTCGCCCGAGGGCAGTACCACCTCCAGCCCCATCACCAGTTCACGCGTGTTGCCATAG
>JANLTL010000421.1:0-5633 GCA_031362905.1 Burkholderiales bacterium
ACCTATCCGACTGGCATCAAAATCACCGATGCTGAACTCGCCGAACTCAACCTCAAACTGGCTCCATTTCATGGCGACTGGAACTACACTCTGTTGCCAGGACGAACAAAAACTTGATCAACTTATTTTCACTTGACTCCTTAATACCAGACCAGGATTGATTGTTGTAAACCGACCTCAAGGAGACACAGATGGACCAACACCAGGAACGCCGCCTGATTCTGCAAGGCCTCGCCACCGTGTCACTGGCCGGCAGCCTGCCGCCCCTGGCGTGGGCACAGGGTGCCGCATCGAAACCGGCTGCGCCGGTCGGCAAGCTGGTCTCGATCCGCTCGACCGCACGCTCCTGGCTGTGGAGCCCGGAGGACTATGCCCTGGGTGCAAAATTCTTTGAGAAGTCAGGGCTGACCACTGAAATCTCCTCAACCAACCGCGGCGTCAACCAGGACGCGCTGCTGTCCGGCGCTGCCGACATCCTGCTCGGTGCGCCGACGCAAAACATGCGCGTGCAGATTCGCAAGCAGCCGGTCAAGATGATCTGCGGCTTTGTCAACAAATTCGCTTCCAACATCGTCGTCAAGAAGACGATTGCCGACAAGGCCGGGGTCACCGAAGCCTCGCCGGTGGCTGCCAAGGCGGCAGCACTCAAGGGCCTCAAGATCGGCACCACCGGCCCCGGCGGCGGGCCGGACCAGCTCACGCGCTACATGATGAATCTGGCCAAAATCAACCCCGACCGCGAAGCGCAACTGGTACCGGTGCAAGGCGGCCCTTCCGCCATGATTGCCGCCTTCGAGCGCGGTCAGCTCGATGGCTTCTGCCTCTCGTCCCCCACCTCAGACGTGGCGGTGAGCAAATTCGGCGGCGCGTACTTGTTCAACATGGTCAACAACCCTCCGCCGGATCTGGCCGACTATCTCTACATCTCGGCCTCGGTCACCGAAAAAACGATTCGCGAAAAACCGAAGGAGCTGGCCGCTTACTGCCGCGGCATCGCCCTCGCGCTGCGTGCCATTCACGGTGACCGCGAAGGCTTCAAGACCTGGGCGCGCGTCTATTTCAAAGACCTCGACCCATCCTTGTTTGACAACGCCTTTGCCAACAACGCCGCGATGTACATGAAGACGCCAGTGCCGACGCGCGCGCAGTTTCAGCGCAATGTCGAATTTCTTGATGCCGAGTTGAAGCTGCTCAACCAGCCCGGCATTCCCGGCAGCTTCAAGTTTGATGATGCGTGGGATTTGAGTTTTGTCGAGAAAGGGATGGCGGGCTTGTAGTTGCCAAGTCATGCCGCCGAAACCGTTGGTGAGAGCGGTTCTTAAAGGCTGCCTCAGTGACACAAGAGTATCTGCATTTGTACAACACCGGGCCTTAGTGGCCGCTATTTCGATAAGGATTTTGAAGTGATCGATCAAGCCACTCTCAACACCTACCGCAGCGACGGCGCCGTCGCCCTGCGCAACATCATCTCTGCCGAGTGGATCGAGCGCCTGCGCGCGGGCGTCGCCGAAAACATGACGCAGCCCGGCCCCTTCGCCAAGCGTTACACGCCCGAAGGCGGGCCGGGCCTGTTCTTCGGCGACTACTGCAACTGGCAGCGCATCGGCGCCTATCGCGCGTTTTTCTTTGACTCGCTCTTGAAGCACGTGGCGGCAGAGATGATGGGCTCACCCAAGGTCAACCTGTATCACGAGCACGTGCTGGTCAAGGAGCCGGGCACCAAGGAGAAGACGCCCTGGCACCACGACCAGCCCTATTACCCGATTGATGGTGAAGACATCATCAGCTTCTGGATTCCGCTGGACCCGGTCGAGCAGCGCACCTGCCCGGAGTACATCGCCGGCTCGCACCGCTGGGGCCGCTGGTTCACGCCGGCGCGCTTCGCCGATCTCAAGGCGCACGCTACGGCGCAGGACGCGCGCTTCGAACCACCGCCGGATTTTGAAGCCGAGCGCGCGCAACACCGCATCCTGACCTGGGAGCTGGCGGTGGGTGACTGCATCGCCTTTCACGGCCTCACCGTGCATGGCGCGCCGGAGAACATGAGTACGCACCGGCGCCGCGCCTTCTCTGCGCGTTTCACCGGCGCCGATGCGCGCTTTGTGTTGCGCTCGGGCTTCATGTCGCCGCCACCGCCGGAGCAAGACGGTCCGATTCCGGGCGCACCGCTGGATTCACCGGTGTTTCCGGTGTTGCTATCCTGAGCCATTGTGGTTTTTAAGTAACATATAGTTTATCAATATTGCTTTTTTGATAAACTATATGAATGTCAAAAAACTCCACGTCTCTTTTGGGGCTGCCGCCTGAAGCCGCCGCCGCGCTCGCCCGCTTGGGCGACCACCTGGCGCTGGCACGCGTGCGGCGCAAGGAATCGCAACGCCAGTGGGCCGGGCGCATCGGCATTTCCGCGCCGACGCTGATCCGCATGGAACGCGGCGACCCAACGGTGAGCATGGGCGTGTATGCGACTGCGCTGTGGATGATGGGCCGCGCAAACGCACTGGGCGGGCTGGCCGAACCAGCGCAGGACGTCGGCGCGCTCGAATCCGACGTGCGTGCAGCGCAACGGTCGCGGGCAGTGCGCTCGCAGGCATCCATCGCTGCGCGTCTGGCGCGGGCCGCCAAGTGAACGACACCCTGTTTCTCTGGTACCTCGGCCGCCCCGCGCAGCCGGCGCTGGTGGGCACGCTCCGGCTGGTGCAGGCCGTGCGCGGCGTGTCTTTGCGCTACGCGCCGGGCTGGTTGCAACACGGCTTTGCACTCAGTGAAGACCTGCCGCTGATCGACATGGAGTTTTTACCGCGCGAGAAAGAAAGCGCCGCCGGTGCAGTCGATGACGCGCGGCCGGACCGCTGGGGTGAACGGGTGATTCGCCTGCTGGAGCGCCCGCCGCGCCTGTCGTTGCTCGAAATGCTGTTTTTCGCCGGAGACGAGCGCTTCGGCGCGCTCGGCGTATCCAACTCTGACCAGGCCTATGTACCGATCGAGAACGGGCCGCTGCCGGTGTTGTCCGATGTGGATGCGGTGTACACGCTGGTACGCCGTGTGATCGCCGGCGAGAAGATCGATGAGGCGCAGCGCCGCCTGATTGCACCCGGCGCCACCATGGGCGGTGCCCGGCCCAAGGCGCTGATCAAACTCGATGGCGCGCAGTGGGTACTGAAATTCGCCGAGGAAGACGCGTCTGCTGCGCCGCTGATCGAGCACGCGGCCATGACCTTGGCGGCCAAAGCCGGCATCGTGGTCGCGCAAACGCGGCCCATCAAGCTCGCCAGCGGCACGACAGCTGCGGGGAACGGACCGCGGAACAGGGCGGGAAGCGCTCGCGGCAGCGCCAGGGGGGGCGGCGCCTCAATCGCGGTCGCAGTCGCAGTGAAGCGCTTTGACCGGGTAGTTGGGCGGCGCCTGCACGCTCTCTCGGCGAACGTCGCTCTCAAGGCAGCAGGCTCGGAGTTGAGTTACCCGGCGCTGGCCCAGTTGCTGCGCCGGCGCGGCGCGCTGGATCGCGGCGCTAACCGCAAACAGATGCACGAACTGTTCCGCCGCATGGTGTTCAACATCCTGATCGACAACACCGACGATCACGAAAAGAATCACGTACTGCTCGTCACCGACCGGCAGAACTACCAGTTGTCCCCCGCATTCGACGTGTTGCCGACCGAACAGGCACTCGGCTATCAATCGATGGGCGTGGGAGTGGACGGTGCTGTATCAAGCATCGACAACGCCCTCTCGATGTGTACCGCCTACTGGCTGGGCCGTCAAGAAGCAGTCACCGAAGCACGGCGGGTGGCGAAAGCAGTTGGCGCCTGGCGCGCACACTTCAAGGCCGCCGGCGTTGCGCCATCCGCCATCGATGCGCTGACCGGCCAGATTGACCGGCCCTGGTTGCAAGAGCAGCGCACGGCACTGGGCGTCTGAGACAATTGCATCCACTACGATTTCAGGAAGAGTGAAGTGCCCTTCATTGATATTCACGATCGCACCCTCGAATACGAGCGCATCCCCGGCGCCGGCAATCGCGCCACGGTGGTGATGCTGCACGAGGGCCTGGGGTCGGTCTCGATGTGGCGTGATTTTCCCAAACGCCTCGCCGCGCACACGGCACATGCGGTGGTGGTGTATTCGCGTTTGGGCTACGGCAAGTCCGACCCGCTGCCTGATGGCGCTGACGCGCTCGGCGCGCGCCGCAATCTGCGCCAGCCCGACTTCATGCATCGCGAGGCGTTTGAGGTCCTGCCGGCTTTGCTCGCAGCACTCGACATTGAACGGCCCGTACTGTTCGGCCACTCGGACGGCGGCTCGATTGCGCTGCTCTACGCAAGTCAGCATCCGCTCACCGGCGTGATCGCGATGGCGCCGCATGTGCACGTCGAGGATGTGTCGATCAAGAGCATCGAAGAAGCGCGCGTGGCGTGGGCGAGCACCGATCTCAAACAAAAGCTCGCCAAACATCACGACGATGTCGAAGGCGCATTTCGCGGCTGGTGCGATATCTGGCTGCATCCCGATTTCCGCGCGTGGAATATCGAGGCCGAGCTGCCGCTGATCAAGGCGCCGATCCTGGCGATACAGGGTGAGCAGGATGAATACGGCACGCTGTATCAAATCGAGGAAATCCAGCGCCGCAATGCGCGCACCCGCCTGTTCAAGATTCCCGACTGCAAGCATTCGCCACACCGTGACCAGCCCGATATCGTGATGGGCGCGGTGCAGTCGTTTCTGGCGACGCTGCCGGAGTTGAAACGCGTCGAGTCGCGCCCAGCCACCAGTCCGCGCAGCGCATGAGCCGCCGATCTGCAACACACGCGACCCCTGGCGTGGTCGAGAAGCGCGACACCAGACTGGGTGAACTTGCGCATCTGCCAAAGCCGGCGCCGGCATCCCGGCCCGTGCAAGCCGCGTGGCGTTAGGGTCGGCTCTTCCCTTTACTGCGCACCATGTGCGGCGCGCCGCAAGCGGTCGTTGATGCCCTCCCACTCCGCTGTATGTGGCGGTGACTCGATCAGGATCAGGTCACACCCGGCAGTATCCATCGCGCGCAGATGCGCGTAGAGGTTGTGCGCGTAGACGCGCACTTGCCTCGATGCAAGCCAGTGCAGTGTGTTGGGCATGCGCGTGGCACTGAACGAGAGCACGGCGATGCGCTTGCCCGGATGTTGCGCCAGCGTTTCGGCCACCTCGTGCTGCACAACGAGCAGGGTGCGGGTACGCGGGGCATAGTGGGCGTCAAGACTACCCGACACGCGCGGCTTCGCCGTGTCCTGGCGCGGTGTCGCACGCCTTTCTGACGACTGGCCGGAGAGCGGCTCGGGGAGCGCTTCTTCAGATGCCATGCCGCCAACATCAGCTCCCAGAGCGGCTCTTATCGCTTCCAGTGTGATGAAGCCGGGGCGCAATACACGCGCCTCACCGCCTGAGAGATCAACAATGGTCGATTCGATGCCGACCTCGCACGCGCCGCCGTCGAGCACGAAGACAACAGCATCGCCAAACTCGTCGCGCACATGCTGGGCGGAAGTCGGACTGACGTGGCCGAATTGATTGGCTGAGGGCGCGGCAATGCCAGCCGGCGCGGCGGCATTGGTCCGCTTGCGTGATTGCGCAAACGCCTCGAGCACCGCGCGTGCCAT
>JANLTL010000426.1:0-8290 GCA_031362905.1 Burkholderiales bacterium
CTCTCCCGGCAGTGCCGCTTCGCACGCCGGCGCAGCACCAGACCCCGCAGCGATCCGCACGCGCTTCCCGCCCGAGCCCAACGGCTACCTGCACATCGGCCACGCCAAAAGCATCTGCCTCAATTTTGGCCTGGCGCGCGACTATGGCGGCGTCTGCCACATGCGCTTCGATGACACCAACCCCGAGAAGGAAGAGCAGGAATACGTCGACTCGATCCTCGACGCAGTCAAGTGGCTGGGGTTTAACTGGGACGCGCATGGGCGCTCGCACCTCTACTACGCCAGCGATTACTTCGACTTCATGTATGAAGCGGCGGAGTTTTTGATCATCGCCGGCCACGCCTACATCGATAGCCAAAGCGCAGAAGAAATGCGAGCCAGCCGCGGCAGCTTGACCGAGGCGGGCAAGGACAGCCCGCACCGCAGCCGTCCGCGCGAAGAATCGCTGCGCCTGTTCCGCGAGATGCGCGACGGCAAGCATGCGGAAGGCAGCCTGGTGCTGCGCGCCAGGATCGACATGGCTTCGCCCAACATCAATCTGCGCGACCCGGCGATATACCGCATCCGCAAAGCCACGCATCACCGCACCGGCGACAAGTGGTGCGTGTATCCGATGTACACCTACGCGCATCCGATTGAAGATGCGCTAGAGCGCATCACGCACTCGATCTGCACGCTGGAGTTCGAAGACCAGCGGCCTTTTTATGACTGGCTGTTGTTGCGCCTGACCGAGTTTGTAGATGCGCCCGATGGCGCCCGCAAGAAAATCGGCGGCCTACTGACACAGCCCTTACCGCATCAGTACGAATTCGCGCGCCTCAACCTCACCTACGTCATCACCAGCAAGCGCAAGTTGAAGCAACTGGTCGACGAGAAAATCGTGACCAGTTGGGACGACCCGCGCATGCCTACCATCGTGGGGCTGCGGCGGCGCGGCTTTACGCCCGAGTCGCTGCAGTTGTTTTGTGAGCGCATCGGCGTCTCCAAAGCCGATTCGTGGATCGACTATTCGACACTGGAAATCGCCCTGCGTGATGACCTCGACGCCAAAGCCGCGCGCGCCATGGCCGTGCTCGACCCGCTCAAACTCAAGCTCACCAACTGGGCCGAGGTGTTTGGCAACGCGGCGCACGCTGAGGCGTGCAGCGCGCCAGTCCACCCGCATCACCCCGAGCGCGGCCAGCGCAAGTTCACCTTGACCGGTGAAGTGTGGATCGAGCGCGAAGACTTCATGGAAACGCCGCTCAAGGGCTATCATCGTTTGTACCCCGGTAACAAGGCGCGTCTCAAATACGGTTACGTGATCGAATGCACCAGCTGTGAGAAAGATGCCGCTGGCAACATCAGCGCAGTGCTCGCGAAGCTTATCCCCGATACCAAGAGCGGCACACCGGGCTCTGACAGCGTCAAGGTCAAGGGCGTCATCACCTGGGTGAGCGCACGCGATGCGTTGAGTGCCGAAGTGCGGCTTTACGACCGGCTCTTTACCGATGCGCATCTCGATGCAGGCGGCAAGGACATCAAGGCCAGCCTCAACCCGGCCAGTCTGAAAAGCATCAATGCGTTTGTCGAACCATCGCTCGTCAGCGCCGCGGCAGATGAAAGATTCCAGTTCGAGCGCCACGGCTATTTTGTCGCAGACCGCGTCGATTCAAAGGCCGGCGCGCTGGTGTTCAACCGTACCACTACGCTCAAAGACACGTGGCAAAAGTAGTCGCAAAAGGGGCGGCGCCCAAAGTGGTCCTGATTGCGGGACCGAATGGCGCGGGAAAAACCACTTGTGCAGAGGCACTCCTGGCCGAGCTTGGGGTTCCTGTCTTCGTCAACGCTGACCGTATCGCGCAGGGCCTATCGGGTTTACGCGCAGAATCGGTTGCCCTCAGCGCTGGACGGCTGATGTTGGAGCGGCTGCGGCAATTGGGAGCCGCAGGGGAGAGCTTCGGCTTTGAGACTACCCTTGCGAGTCGCTCATTCGCACCCTTCCTGCGTGATTTGGCGGCGCAAGGATACGAGGTGCATCTTTTTTATCTGATGCTGCCAAGTGCGACTGAGTCCCTGCGGCGCGTAAAACTGCGCGTACGTTTGGGTGGTCATGCCATCCCGCGCGAAGTCATTTTCCGCCGCTTTGGGCGCAGCGCATACAACCTGATAAACCTTTACATTCCGATGGTCAACACTTGGCGCGTCAGTGAAAATGGTTGGGAAAGCGAGCCGCGCGAAATAGCGCGCGGCAGTGCTGATCAGCAGGTGATACTGGACGATGAAAAATGGCGACACCTTCAACGCATCGCGACAAAAAACTGATCCTCAGCACTCCTGCTGTTGACCGCGCGTTAGCCAAGGCAACGCAGCGCGCCATCAAGATCGCTGTGGCGCTTGGCGCGCTCAAGCCAAAGCGCCCGGCGCGCCGCAAAACCGCGGCTCGATAGCGGTTGCGCCAAGCCGAGAGCGCGGTTTACTGAATCACCTGATCGGCGCGAGACAGCATCGCTGCAGGAACGGTCAGGCCGAGCACACGCGCCGCTTTCAGGTTTACGGCCAATTCGAACGTCTCAGGCTGGCCTATTGGCAGGTCGCCGGGATACGCCCCTTTCAGAATTTGATCCACCAACGTGGCGCTGCGGCGAAAGAGCATCGACAGGTCTGGCCCGTAGCTCAGCACGCCTCCCCCTTCGGTAATTTTTCTGAATGGCGAAATGACCGGCATTCGATGCCGCACCGAAAGCGCAGCAATGGTTTCGGCGTTGGCACTGGCCATTGGGTCCGACAAAGTCATCATTGCTTCTACTCTTGCCTGGCTCGCGCGTTCAAATACATCGGCGATCCCGTGCGCATTGGCATAAGCCAGAACTCCCAGGTCAAATTCAAGCTCATCGGCACCTGCGAGCGATTCACGTACTTGCAGCTGAAGCGCAGCATTCGCCGAGTGGTGCATCAGCGCAAGACGTCGTGCGGTAGGCAGCAATTCGCGCACCAGCGCCATTCGCGGTCGGCATTGGAGCCAAGACATGGTCGCAAGGCCCGTGATGTTGCCTCCGGGACGCTCAAGGCTTGCGACCAGGCCGGTTTCAACCGGGTCAGAACCCAGCGGGAATACGATCGGAATATCCTTGGCTACCGCTCGCGCCGCGAGAATGGCCGGCGGCGTAGCAGGCATGATGACGTCAACATTCAAAGCCACAAGTTCAGCCGCTAGCGCCGGCAAACGTTCAAAACGCCCTTCGGCAAACCGCCAGACAAGTTCAATATCGCGACCCTCGACATAGCCGAGCCGCGCGAGGCTGTCTCTAAATGCGTCCCAACGTTCACGCATGGCCGCTTCGGAAACTGGACTGAGTACACCGATGCGTCGAATGCGCTTAGCATTTCCTCCGTTCCTCATATCGACTCCCCAGCGTTCTTCGTTAGAGCGCAAGTCAACTCAGCGAGTGGCATTCGCCGCAAATTTAGAGAAAAAATTAATTTACTGCATTCGCTGCCGTAAGCGCGCGCACAAAATTGCAGTGGCGCTGGGTGCCATAAAGCCCAGACGCCGCACTCGCCATAACGCCGCCAAGCGCTGACCATTGTGCTGGTTTGCTGGCACAGCGTTGACCGGTTCGAATTCGAATTCCATTGGTGCTTGCTCCAGCAAGTACTACCGCCCCATCGAATTCCTTCGCCGCACTACGGTGTCCTGTCTCACTGCCACTACACCAGCTCTAACTCGGCGCAATTGTGGTCACCCGTGACGACCGTCCCGCAAAAATGGGTAATGACATCCGCAGTGCCACCTCCACCTGCTACGCCGCAGGCATTTTCTCCGGCCTTTTGTGAAAATGGCCGTCCTTCATGATCATCAATAGCTTGTCGCGATCCTGGAGAATGGAAATGTCTTGCGTAGGATCGCCCTGAACCAGCAAGAGATCAGCGAGATAGCCCGCCCGAATTTCGCCCAATTCATGACCCATGCCCATCAGTTCGCCGCCCCATTTCGTCGCCGCCATGAGCGCTTCCTCCGGGCGATAGCCGAGCAGGGAGACGAATAGTTCCAGATCACGGGCGTTGCGGCCAATCGGATTGTGCGGAAAACCGTAATCCCCACCGGGGAGGACCTTGATTCCGCGTCGTTTCAACAAGGGCACTAGACGGCACTGGAGATCGAGAATGCGCTTGCCGCGCTCAACCAAGGCTTGCGGCAAGCCGAGCGCTGGTTCGGCATGGATGGCGGCGTAAGCCAATCCGATCGCAGGACCCACGAAAATCTCTGACTTTCTTTCCTCCATCATATCGAGCGCCTCTTCGTCTGCATAGCTGCAGTGATAGAGCGCACGGAAACCATGCCGCACGCCCAGCTTCACCGCCGCTGCGGCCTGCGCGTGGCAGGCCAGCCAAATGCCGGATTCGCGCGCCTGCTCACCCGCTGCTGCCACTTCTGCCTCGGAATAGACGATGTCCTGCGACCCATTTAGCGTGAAATTGTCGTCGCCCGACAAAAGCAGTTTCACCGAATCAAGACCCATCTCTGCGCTCGACTTGATGTAGGCGCGCATTGCCTCCGGGCCGCGTTCGTGGACCTCGGAAGTGGACTGCGGCACCCCAAACACCGGCCCTGGCGCCCGCTCTATCGACGAGGCTTTGAGCCGTGGCCCGGGAATCCATCCCCCCTCGATTTCATTGCGCAACGCAATCTCGAACCGCCGGCCAAGAGAGCCTGCAGAGAATGCGCTGGTAAATCCGTAATCGAGCGTAATCCGCGCGTTGCGCGCCGTGATCAATAGGTGTTCCTCCGGATGCATGGACATGGTGTTGATGACACGGTCGATCGCCGATGGCCAAGAGAGGTGGGCATGCGCCTCAATCATTCCCGGCATCAAGGTGGCACCGCCTCCATCGAAGACCTCAGCACCGGCGCGCTCCAGCCGCTGCGTACCGAATGCCACCGCCGCTATCCGGTTATCCACTACCAGCACTTCGCCCGATGCCGGCAGGGCACCTGTGCCATCGAAGATGGTGATATTGGTAAATAGTGTTCGCATATCTCTCTCGGGTCAACGCGTTTCAGGCCAGCGCTGTTTCTTCGGACGCGCACCACGAGCAACGCGGCGCGTCTCAACAGCTTGCTTGCATTATCCACATTCCGCATTATCCAGAGCAGATCAATGCACTCTGCGCATTGGCCCACTTAAATGAGGCGAACAAGGGGCTGTGTTCGCTTTTTATTTCTGCATCATCCTGAAACGCGCAACCACCAACGGTTTTCAGCCATTGATGCATGTAAACCCGCATCCACCAATGGTTTCTGGCCGATGTCATTGTGAAATTCTCAACCATCCGGCACGCTAGTTCTCAATCACCAAGCCCACAAGACGCAGGAAGAAGTAAAGGAGATGCTGTCACATTTCGCGGTGCATTTGAACGCGGCAACTCACCCCTGCGCTGCTTCGGCATGCCGATTGATCTCAGGGTATTGACCACGTTGAGAATGGTATCGAAGCCCGTAGCAGGTTCACCCGAGAGCGCTTTGCCGAGGCTTTCGCGCGAGCCTACTTCGCGCGAAACGGGTTTACCACGACAGCGCCATCGTAGCTCTGTCCATGCGTGAGATCTTCCGAATAGATCGTCGTCGCGCCCAACTCAAGTGCGGCGGCGACGATGGCTGCATCCCAATATGAAATCTTGTAACGCTGCTTGATGCGGATAGCTTCGCGCAGTAGCGTTTCCGTGACCGGGATGACCGGGTAGCGTAGAAAGCGTTCGATCGCCGCGAGCGCGCGTTCAGCGCTCAATTCGGGTTTCGCCTGACCGCGTTTCGCTGCGGTCGCGTTCACGTAGAACTCTTGCAATACCTGAATCGACAGTCCCCAATCGACACCAGATGCGCTGGACAGGAGCGCGCGCGCCTGAGTACGCTTCACCGCCTCCGCCGGATCATCGGAGATCGCGTAAAGCAGGATGTTGGTATCGAGAAACGCGGTGGCCGTCACGCTGCGCCATTCCGTTTCAGCGGCGGCGGTGCGCTTCGTCGCGCGTCAGGCGCTTGGACGCGGAAAAGCCGCTGATCTGGTCCAGCGCGGCGAACAAGTCATCGCTTCGGGACATAGCTTGCTGGGTATTGCCGAGCGAGCGCAGGTAATCGCGCACCATCGAACTGACAGTCGCGTTGCGCTGCGCCGCGACGACGCGTGCGGCACGGTAAGTGTTTTCGTCGATAGCGAGGGTGATATTGGGCATCGATAAAGTTTAACACAGTTACACAGTTACACGGTTACACCTAATCTACCCCAAAATCGAAATTCACTGGTCGCTGACCATCTCCGCGTTTGCGCTCGTTGCGGTGATTGCGGCGCTGTATGTCTGGACGGTGCGGCGCGCGGCGTAAAAAAAGCCACGCAATGCGTGGCTTTTTTTGACCGGCGAAACCGGCTAACTACGATCCAGACTTCGGATCAGGACTTCGGTGCCGATGAACGGTTCGACGTCACTTTGGTCTTCTTGACCAGCTCAAGCATTTTGAAAGTCGCCTTGGGCGAGCCGGCGAACAGGCGCTTGAGGTCTTTACCGAGGCAACGGCGCTCGAGCGTATTGCGGCGGGTGCGTTTGCGTTCTGCCACGATGAATACTCCTTGAAATGGGTGGGTGCAATCGGGAACTCGTAATTATACGCGGCTTTGCCTGCGTTTCGCTCTATGCACTGTTGTTTATTGCAGGAAATCAGGCAGTGCGCTCACGCTGCGCGCGCCTTGCCGCTGCGCCGCGTCTTTTGCAGATCGCGCACCACCTGATCCTCCGCAATGTCTCCGCCCGACTTTTCCAAAATCTTCAGGGCGCGGCGCACATTGCCATTGCCGGCGCGGGCCGCAAAAAAGTCCGCCGCTGTGGAACGTGCCGAGAGCTTCTCGGCCAAAGCGATGGTCAGATACTGGTTCATCGCGACGTTGTCCGCAGCGGCCGCCTCCTTCAAGCCGGTGTAAAGCGAATCAGGCAGTCTCAGTGCAAAATTGTTGGTCCTCATGTTGACTCCTTTGAAAATGCTTTCCAAAAAATATCCGGTTTGGACACGCGCAGGCCAAACGAATGTGCCGCGGGTTTGAAGTCACGCACATTCCAGGTGACCAAATCAGTTGCCATGCCATTGACCGCGGCTTCCAGCACCATCTCGTCGGCGGGATCATGCAACTGTGGCCGCCACAGAAAGCTGAGCGCGATCGGCGTGGTGATCAATGCCAAGCCATCGAGAAATTCACGCACTTCCGCCAACGTCAAACCAGACGCCTCGCGCTGCTCAGGGCGCGACAGCACCGCTTCGTATTCCAAAAATAACGCCGGCGAAGCGCCAATGTCGATCCGCCGTTCGAAAATCCCCCGCACAATCCTGCGCGAAACGCCGGTGCGTGAACGCAAGGCGGTGACAAACACATTCGTATCGACCACTATCATGCGATATTGTATGCAATATCAATATCACTGGTCAAGACCCTCGGATACCAGACTCCCGGATACCCGGCTTTGCCTGTTTTTCGCGCTGCACGCCGTTGTATGTTGCCGAAAATCAGGCCGTGTGCTCTGCCGCCTCTTGCACCGAAAAAAGTGTCTCGGGCGCAATATCCGCACCGTTAGGCCAGCAAACGGTACCACCGGCAATAAAGAATTTCCGGAACTCCGCGCGATTTTTAAGCGGATCAAATACCGGCCCGCGCAACCAACGCGAAAAGTCAACAATCTTGCGCAACCCGGTGTTGAAAACCAGCTCGATACGGTATCCCGCGACGTATTGCGCTTCGACCACTTGCGGCAGGCTTTTCATGAGGTTTACTCCAACGGCGCGATTTGCCGGATCGGCTGCAGCGCCTTCGCTTTTTTCCAATTCAGGCGAAGCTCCAGCTCGTGAAGGCGCGCCCAGTCTCGCACCAGATGCCGCGCCCGCGCAGAGCGGATTTCACCGGCAATCAACTTTCCGCTGAAATTGAACGCCGCCAATTGACCTTGATACTCGACATGAAAATGCGGCGGATCGTGGTCATCAAAGAACATGCGGATGATGATGCCAAAAAATGTTGAGACGACAGGCATCGATACATCGTACCACTGGTTCCCAGCAATTCAGATCGGCGCGGAGGCCTGATTTTCAAGAGAAGGTCCCACCACTTGCCTGCAGCTCCAAGCGTAGCGAGCAAGGGCATTCCTTAGCGCGCTACGCTTGGAGCTGCAGGCAAGTGGTGGGACCTTCTCTTGAAAATCAGGCCTCCGCGCCGATCTGAATTGCTGGGAACCAGTGGTACGATGTATCGATGCCTGTCGTCTCAACATT
>JANLTL010000435.1:0-16910 GCA_031362905.1 Burkholderiales bacterium
AACGGCATTTTCTTCATCAGATGCTGGTTGGTGGTGATGCTGCCGTTCGGGGTCACCAGGATCGTGTAGCCATCCGGCGTGGCGCGCACTGCGTCCATCGCGGCCAATCGGTCACCGTGGTCAACAAGCCGGGAGCCAACGGCAACCTGGCCGCGATGGACGCGGTGCGCGCCACGCCGGATGGCTACACGATCCTGGTCACCCCGAACGGCAGCATCACCACCAACCAGCATCTGATGAAGAAAATCCCGTTCGATGCCCACACCGAATTGACGCCGGTGGCCACCATCGCGCGCTGGGGGGCGGTGCTGCTGGTCAATCCGCGCACCTCGACGGCCACCACCGTCGACAAACTGACGGCGCGCCTCAAGGCCGAGCCCGGCAAGCTCAATTTCGGCAGCGGCAATTTCACCGGCCATGCCGCCGCCGAGCTCTACAAGATTCGCGCCGGCGTGTCTGCCGTGCATGTGCCCTACAAGAGCGTGCCGGCGGCACTCACCGACCTGTTGGGCGGCCAGATCGACTTTATGTTCGCCGACGTCGTCACCGGCTTGCCGCAGGTGCAGTCGGGGCGCCTGCGCGCGCTCGCCGTCACCACGCCGAAGCGCCTGGCCAATGCGCCCACCGTGCCCACCATGGTCGAAGCCGGCGTGCCTGACTACGAGCTGGTCAACTGGTTTGGCGTGTTCCTGCCGGCGCGTGCGCCCGATGCGCTGGTGCGGCGCCTGGCAGAGCTGTTTGACGGCGCCACCCAGTCCGCGGCGGCCCGCGAGTATTACGCGCGGGTCGGCGGCGAAGCCTTCGTGTCACCGCGCGAGGCCCTCAAACCCCTGATCGAACGCGATACCCTGGCCTGGGGCCGCCTGGTCAAGGCCGCAGGCATCGAACCGGAGTAGACATGATCACGCTGTATCACTCGCGCCATTCAACCTGCAGCCAGAAGGTGCGCCTGTGCCTGGCCGAGAAAGGCCTGGCGTGGACCGGGGAGCATCTGAACCTGCGCGCCTTCGACCACCTCCAATCGCCATTCCTGGCCATCAACCCGGCGGGCCTGGTGCCAGTGCTGATCGACGCGGGAAACGTGATTACCGAATCGCGCATCATCAACGAGTACCTCGAGGATGCCTACCCGCAAGTGGAGCTGATCCCGGCCGCACCCGCAGCGCGCGCGCGCATGCGCCTGTGGACCCGCTACATCGAACTGGTGCCGAGCGAAGCCGTGAAGCTGCCTTCGTTCATCAAGAACATCGTGCCGGCATTGCAGAAAATGGCCCCGCAGGAAGCCCTGGCGATGATCGCGAAAATTCCGGACGCGCACATTAGGGCCCGCTGGCACAAGGCGGCTACCACCGGCATTGCCACGGCCGACCTGGCGCCATCGATTGCCCAGCTCAAAGACATGGTGGTGCGCATGGACCAGGCACTGATTGCTGGGCCGTGGCTGGCCGGCGAAGAGCTCAGCCTCGCAGATCTCGACATCGCCCCCTTCGTGCAACGCCTGGTGCGGATTGATTTGTTCGGCGAAGTCGAGGCCCGTCCGCGCGTGCACGACTGGTACACGCGCCTCTCTTCGCGGCCCGCCTACCAGTCCGCCATGCCGCCGCCGGGCTCCGAAGGCACGCCCGGCCCGGCCACCTGAGACCATTGGAGATGACCATGCCCCTGAGCCGACGCCGCCTCACCTTCTCTGCTGCCGCGATCATGCTCGGCGCCCCCGCCAGCGCCTTGCGCGCGCAGACCACGCTGACGCCGACCCCGGCTTCCACCGAGGGTCCGTTCTACCCCGAGAACTGGAGCCGCGAGCCATTCACGCAACTGGTGCGCGGCGCGCTCGCAGGCAATGCCGTGACGCTGCTGCTCGAAGGCCGCATCCTCGACCGCTTCGGCAAACCGGTTGACGGCGCGCGCGTCGAAATCTGGCTCGCCGACGGTCTCGGCAAATACACCCACTCGCGCGACAGTGAAGCCAAACAGCGCGACCCCCACTTCGCCGGCTTTGGCTGGATGAAAACCGGCGCCGATGGGCGCTACAACTTCAACACGATCCGCCCGGTGCCCTACACCGGGCGCACGCCGCACATTCACTTTGCCGTGATTGCGCCGCGCGCCAAAAAACTCGTCACGCAGATGTATGTCGAGGGCGTGGCGCAAAACGAGCGCGACTATCTCTACAACAACGTGCCGCGTGCGCAGCGCGCACTCATCACTGCCAAGCTCGAGAGTGCTGGCGAGGGCAAGGCAGGGCAGCGCACCAGTTTTGACCTCGTGCTCGGATGAATTGGGGCAGGGCACGACCATGACGCAACGCATGAAAGACAAAGTAGTGCTGGTCATGGGGGCAGGTTCCGTCATGGCTGCAAGTGCAGAAAGTCCGGCCATCGGCAACGGTCGCGCCAGCGCCATCCTGTACGCGCGCGAAGGCGCGGCGATGGTGGTGTGCGTCGACATCGTGCGCGTTGCCGCCGACGAGACGCTGCGCATGATCGGCGCAGAAGGCGGCAAGGCCGAGGCGCACCAAGCCGACGTGACTGATGCAGCCCAAGTCGAGGACCTGGTCGCCGACGTGATCGCGCGCCACGGCCGGATCGACGTGCTGCACAACAACGTCGGCATCACCGCCATGGGCGGGCCGGTCGAGGAATCGCTGGAATCCTGGCATCACGTGATGGATACCAACGTCTCGGCCATGTTCATCGCCGCCAAATACGTGATCCCGCACATGGTCAAGGCCGGCCGCGGCGCCATCGTCAACATCAGCTCGCTCGCAGGCATTCGCGTCACGCCGTACCCGTACACGTCCTACTACGCCTCCAAGGCCGCAGTGGTGCATCTGACCACCCACCTCGGCCTGCAATATGCGAAGCAGGGCATCCGCGCCAACAGCATCGCGCCGGGGCTGATGAACACGCCGATGGTGCATCAGCAGATTGCAGCGCAATATCCGTCAATCGATGATATGGTGCGCGCGCGCGACGCGATGAGCCCGACCGGCAAGATGGGCGATGCCTGGGACATTGCGCACGCCGCGGTGTTTCTCGCGTCGGATGACGCCAAGTTCATCAACGGTGTCGTGCTGCCGGTGGATGGCGGGCAGCATGCGTTAGTGCGTTGATGCGGTGAGGCAGGGCGGCACCAGCCGGCGGGCTGACGTGCGCCACGGGCTATTTGCTGCGAACTCCTGACTTGGACTCCTTACCATTGGTAAGATAATGTTATAAAGTAAGGAATCCGAATTCGTTCATACGACTTACCCGGAGATTCTGCCATGACCACCGCCACACTGACCAGCAAAGGCCAACTGACCGTGCCCAAATCCGTGCGTGATGCATTGGGTCTTGCCACCGGCGACCGCGTGCAATTTGTCGAGCAGGACGGCGGTTTCCGCCTGATCGCCGCCAGCCGCGACGCGCGTGATCTCAAGGGCATGTTTGCCGGCCGCCGCAAGAAGGCGGCGACGCTCGACGAGATCAAGGCCTCTGCCGCGCGCGGTGCGGTGCGCCGGTTTCAGGCGTCGAGCCGGTGATCGGCCTCGATACCAACGTCCTTGTGAGGTACCTCACGCAGGACGATCCGTCGCAGTCGCGTGCCGTCAACCGCATGATTGAGCAGGAGTTGTCGGCGGCGGAGCCTGGTTTGATTCTCGCGATTGTGTTGGCAGAAACGCTTTGGGTGCTAGGCGACATTTACGCTGCCATCGAGAGCGAGCAAATCGATTGCGCCGAGCGCTTGCTCAGCACCCGCCAATTCATCTTGCAACACCGAGCGGCGGTGCAACGCGCAGTGCAGGCGGCGCGCGGCGCGCCATGCGGATTCGTTGATTGCCTAATCGCCGAAATCGCAGCTGATGAGGGATGCGCGCATGTGGCAACCTTCGATAAGAAGGCGGCCAAGTATCCCGGGTTTGCGCTGCTGAAAAGTTGAATCCAGTTCCCGTTGGCGCGCAAAAACTGCTGGCGGCTCCCTCAACGCGCAAATATAATAGAGCAATAATGATGCTATTTAGATAATAAATTAATCGATATAGATTAATTATTGCTCTATAATTCTTCCTATGTCAAATCCCTATCCATGGTGATCTGCCGCCTCTCGTCCATCCTCGGTGAACGCCGCCTCAAGGTCTCCGACGTCGTGCGCGACACCGGCATCGCCCGCGCCACGGTGGACCGCTACTACTACGACACCGTGCAAAGCTACGACCGCGAAGTCCTCGACAAGCTCTGCCAATACCTCAGCGTTGATCTGCCGGCGCTGATCCAGTCCGTGCGCCATCCGGATTTGTTCGACGAACCAGCCGCAGCTTCCGTCATGTCGGCGGCGGAACCACCACCACCGCAATACGTCATGGCGCCAACCCGGCCCACCAAAAAAGTCGCCACGCGCCGCCCTGCCAAGGCGTCACCGAAAAAGAAATAGCGCATGCCCACCCTCGACTGGCTCAATCGCGACGCGGCCCTTGCAGTGGCCGGCAAGGTGCCGTACCGCCTGCTCAACCACGTCTCCAGCCACGGCACCGGCGAAGGCAATCTGCTGATTCAGGGCGACAACCTCGAAGCACTGAAGGCACTGCTGCCGCTCTATCGCGGCCGTGTGAAATGCATCTTCATCGACCCGCCGTACAACACCAAAAGCGCGTTCGAGCATTACGACGACAACCTGGAGCACAGCCAATGGTTGTCGATGATGTGGCCGAGGTTGGTGTTGCTTCGAGAGTTGCTTGCCGAAGATGGAAGTATCTGGGTGACTATCGATGACAACGAGGGGCATTACCTAAAAGTAGCGATGGATGAGGTGTTTGGGCGTCGAAACTACATTGCAAACGTGATTTGGCAAAAAAAATACTCTCCTCAAAATGACGCGGAATTTTTTTCTGCGATGCATGACCATGTACACGTATTCGCAAAAAACTCACTGAACTGGAAGCGACATCTTGTACCGCGCACGGAAAAGCAAGATAAGGCCTACAAGAACCCCGACAATGATGCTCGTGGGCTGTGGAAGGCGAGTGACCTTACCCGTGCTGAACATCGCGACCGTGACTACTACGCAATCGTGACGCCTTCTGGAAAATCGGTCTTCCCCGCTCGAGGAAGAAGCTGGAGCCGCCCGCCGGAAGAGATTGACAGGCTTCGCGCAGACAATCGACTCTGGTTTGGTAAGGCGGGAGACGCAATCCCGTCGCTCAAGCGGTTTCTCTCAGAGGTCAAGGAGGGAGTGGTCCCTCAGACAATTTGGTATCGCGAGGAAGTTGGCGACAATCAAGATGCAAAAAAGGAAATCAAGGAACTGTTCGACCAATCGATCTTTGGAACACCAAAACCTGAGTTCTTAATCAAGCGAATGCTTGAGATAAGCACTGACCCTCACGATCTTGTGCTTGACTCATATCTTGGCTCAGGCACTACTGCGGCCGTCGCTCACAAAATGAATCGTCGTTGGATTGGTGTTGAGATGGGGGAGCACGCGATTTCTCATTGCTTACCTCGACTTGACAAGGTCTTATCTGGTGAACAAGGGGGGATTTCCCAATCCTTGAATTGGAAAGGTGGCGGCGGCTTCCAGTTCCTCAAACTCGGCGATCCGATTTTTGACGAGCATGGTGCAATTCATCCAAATGTGCGTTTCGCCTCACTCGCCTCGTTCATCTGGCATCAGGAAACTGGCGAGGCGGCGGCGCGCAAATTTGAATCGCCCTTGCTCGGCATCCATCAGGGCCGGGCAATTTATCTGCTGTTCAACGGCATCCTCGGTGACAAGCGGCCCGAGGGTGGCAACGTGTTGACGGGCGCGGTGTTGCGGGCGATTCGCGACATCCTGCCGCACCATGGTCCGAAAACCATTTATGGCGAGAGCGTGAATCTGGGTCCGGCGCGCTTGGCTTCGGAGCACATTGAGTTTCGGCATATTCCTTACGATGTGAAAGCGCGATGAAACGTGGAATTTGCGGGGTTATTTTTCGCGTGGGAGCCGTCGAAAGCGGAGAGCAATTTCCGCAAGCACGGCGTGACCTTCGAGGAGGCGATGACGGTGTTCGTCGATCCGTTGTCGCTGACCGGACCCGACCTGGATCATTCGGACGGAGAAGCGCGCTTTCTCATCACTGGACGTTCGAAGCACAGAAACACGCTGATCGTGTCGCATGTCGATCGTGGCGACGTGATCCGCATCATCAGCGCCAGGCGCGCGACACGCATTGAGGTGCGCGATTATGAAAACGGCTGATTCCGACGACATGCGCCCCGAATACGACCTGCGCGGCGGCGTTCGCGGCAAGTACGCCGCGCGCATGCGCAAGGGCTATGGTGTCAGGATTCATCACGAGGACGGCACGACCACGGAGCGGTACTACCCTGGTCCGGATACGCCTGAGCAGCGTGTCGCGCTCAAGCGCTATCAGGAACGCGCCCTCGAACGCCTCGCCGAATTCCTGCGCCGCGCGCAGCAGGTCGGTCCCAAATCCGCATTCGAGCAAATGGCCACGGAAGCCGGGCAGGGCGGCCTGATGTACCAGAGTGATTTTGGCGAGACGCCCTGCGTGTGCCTGCGCCTGCCCACCGGCGGCGGCAAGACGCTGCTGGCGGCGCACGCGATTCACAGCGTTGCCACCCATTGGCTCGGCGGCGCGCGTGCGATGGGGGTGGACGCGCCGGTGGCCTTGTGGCTGACGCCGTCGGAGACCATCACCAGTCAGACCCTCAATGCGCTCAAGACACCGGGCCATCCGTATCGCGAGGCACTGGAGGCGGTGTATGGCGCGCGCCTGGCGGTGTGCGATCTTTCGGAAGTGGCGCAGATTCCGCCGCCCGAGTGGGGGCGTGCCGCGGTGGTGATCGTGGCGACGATCCAGAGTTTCCGGATCGCCGAGACCAGCCAGCGCAATGTGTATGCCATGAGCGAGGCGTTTGAAGCGCATTTCAAGGCGCAGCCGCCGCACCGGTTGCAGGGCTTGCAGACGGTGTCCGCGGCTGATGTGGCGGGGCATTCGTTTTTGACCGGGGCTGATATCGGCCGGGTGAAGACGTCGCTGGTCAACTGGCTGGCCTTGCAAAACACCATTGTGATTGTCGATGAGGCGCACAACGCGCGCACCGATCTTTCGTTCAAGGCGCTGGCGAGCGTGCGGCCCGCGTGCGTGCTTGAACTGACGGCCACGCCGATCCCCAAGCGCGCCAACGTGCTGGTATCGGTATCGGCGCAGGAGTTGCAGACCGAGGACATGATCAAGTTGCCAATCGTGCTCTCCGAACACCTCACCGGCTGGGAGCCGGCGGTGTTCGAGTCGATCCAGCGGCGCAACCAGCTCGAAATCGAGGCGCAGAACGAGAGCGATTACATCCGCCCGATCGTGCTGTTTCAGGCCGAGCCGCAAGGCGGGGAAATGACGGTCGATAAATTGCGCGCGCACCTGATCGAGCACGAGCACATTCCGGAGGCGCAGATTGCGCGCGCGACCGGCACGTACAAGGAACTGGTGGACCAGAACCTGATGTCACCCCAATGCCCGATCCGTTACGTGATCACGGTCGAGGCCTTGAAGGAAGGCTGGGATTGCCCGTTTGCCTATGTGCTGTGTTCGCTGCAGATGGTGCGTTCGGCCAAGGATGTGGAGCAGTTGCTGGGGCGCGTGCTGCGCATGCCTTACGCAAAGCCGCGCACCCGGCCCGCGCTGTCACGTGCGTATGCCAATGTGGTGGCGCAGGAGTTTGCCGAAGCGGCCGATGCGCTGGCTGACCGTTTGATCGAGAACATGGGGTTTGAGGCGCTCGAACTTGCGGCTTTTTTTGCGCCGCCTCAGGGCGGGTTATTTGATGAGGCCGGGGCACCTGCACCCGCGCCGGCGGCGCTGCCGATACTGAAAGCGGCTTTCGCAAACGCGCCCAACCTGCCTGCCGCAACCAACGTGGTGAGCGTCACCGGCGAAGCGGGTGGTGTAGTGGTGGCGGTGCAGGGGCTGGTGAGCGAGGAGACGCGCGTGGCCTTGGTGGCCGCCGCGCCCACCAAGAAGGAGCGTGAAGCATTGGCCGAGCGTATCGAGCGCCACAACGCGGTGGTGACGGGCCTGTTGGCCCCCGCATCGCGCGGGGTGGTGTTTCCGCCATTACCGCGCCTGTGCCTGAACCAGCAGGGTGAGCTTGAGTTGATCGAGCGCCAGACCATATCGTCGCTGGCGCAACTCGACCTGATGGCGCACAAGGCCGACTTGCCCGGGTTCAAGTTGGCGGCGTCGTCCGAGTCGTTCGAGATTTACATGGAGGGCGCGAAGGTCAAGGTGGCGCGCGCCGATGGCGCGCAAGGAGCGCTCGATGCCGTGCCCACCAGCCAGACCGAGGCCGATCTGGTCGGGTGGCTCGATGGCAAGCTGCGCTCGCCCTATATCACGCAGATTCAATTGCAGCGCTATCTTGGCGTGCTGGTGCGCAACCTGATTCAAGAGAGCGGCCTGACGCTGGCGGGGCTGATTCGCGCACGCTTTCAACTGGTGCAGTCGATTGAGCGGCGCATGGAGGAAATTCGCGCGCGCAGCGTGGCGCACGGCTTTCAGCTATTGCTCGACGAGCCGGAGGCGATCACGGCGAGTTTCGACCACGCGTTCCGCTTCGAGGCGAACCGTTATCCCGCGCGCCCGCCGTTTTATCGCGGCAAGTGGCAGTTCAAGAAGCACTACTACGCGCAAATCGCCGACCTCAAGGGGGATGGCGAGGAATACGATTGCGCCCGTCTGATCGATGCCCACGCGCTGGTGCGCCACTGGGTGCGCAACGTGCCGCAGCAGCAAACGTTTTCGTTCTGGCTGCCGACATCGACCGACTATTTTTATCCCGACTTCGTCTGCGAGTTGACCGATGGGCGCGTCTTCGTGGTCGAGTACAAGGGAGCCTATCTGGACAACGCCGATACGGCGGAAAAACAGCGAATTGGCGATTTATGGGCTAAAACCAGCGGCGGCAAGTGCGTATTCCTGATGGCTTACAAGGAGCGCGATGGCCGGAATCTGCAGGCGCAACTCGATGTTGCGATCGGATAGCGGCAGGAGAGTAGGCCTGTAACCGTTGGTGGGAGCCATTCTTTCGTACATAGCCGTGCAGGTCGTTGGTGCGGGAGCCCCTCAGGCTGGTGACAAGTTGAAATTCACGCGGTACGAATCACCGTCACATGCTCCGTGCCGCTCTCGGGCAGCCACACCTCGCCGGGCCGCCCGAGAATCTGCCGGATCGCGGTACCGTTGCGCCCGAGATCAAATGGCTCGAACTTCTCGGTGAGCGGGTCAAACCGGTACATCAGGTTGTGACCCCACTCACTGATCCAGACCTTGTCGCGCTCATCGACGTAGACCGCGTAGACGCGCGGGTCGCTGCCCGGCGCCTTCCAGGTGCGCCACGCCTCTTTCGGGTTCTTCGCTGCGGGGTCATGCATCGACAGATTGCCCGACAACCACTCGGCCACCCAGATGCGGCCTTTGCTGTCGCTCCACACACGGCGCGCGCCCTGATTTTTGGTCGGCGGCTCGACGATGATGGAGTTGCCGGTCTTGCGGTCAAAGCGCGCGATGAACGAGCCCGCGAGTGAACACCACCAGACTTCGCCCGAAGGCGAGCCGCAGATGCCATAGGGGCCGCGTCCGCGCGGCGCGTCGTTAACCGTCACCACGCCGGTGTTCACCGCCACCTTGCCCACGTAGCCGCTTTGCCCGGTGAACCACAGGTCGCCGTCGCCATCAAATGCGGCAGTGTTGAGGTTGGTGTATGGCGTGCCCTCGGGCAGCGGGAAGCGTTTCACGGCCCGGCTTGGCCAGTCCACTCGCACGATGGCGTTTTGGCCGCTGTCGGTGAGCCAGGCAGCCTTGTCCGGCCCTTGGATGACGCCGTGTGGCGACGAGCGTGGCCCAAGCGGGATGAGGTCAGTCTTCGCGGTCTTCGGGTCAAAGTAGCCAAGGTGGCCGCTGCCTTGGGCGCTGAACCACACGCCGCCGTCGGGCGCGGGCGCGATGTCATGGATGCCGGTGCGGCGTGGCGTGTTCATGGTCGATGCGAGCGCCCACGATTGCACCTTGCCTGCGGTGCCGCTGGCCGCCGTGGACTGCGCGTGCAGCGGCAGCGTTGCCACCAACGAGCCGGCGCCGATGGCGCCCAGCATGTTGCGTCGTGTGATCGATTGCATGGCGCCTCCTTGCCGTGCCGGTCAATGTTGACCGGATTGCGCGTTGATCGCAGTTGGTACAAAAACTGCGGCAAACGCGGTGGGGATGATGACAGGGCAGACTTTACAATCACCGGGCCGCTACGGTCAAATTCCAATTCATCGGCGACGACGTTGGCAACCCCGCAAAAAATCCCAGGAGATGATTCCATGCCGCGCATCCGCCCCGCCAAATTTGTCCACGTGGTTTACCGCACGCGGCGCTTTGATGAAATGATCCGCTGGTACTGCACGGTGTTCGATGCGCACGTGCAACACCAAAGCCCGGTGCTGGCGTTCATGACCTACGACGAAGAACACCATCGGGTGGCGCTGCTCAACCTCTCGATTGTTGATCCGTCCGGTGACCCGGAGAGCAAGCAGGGCGCCGTCGGCGTTGATCACGTTGCCTACACCTTCAACAATCTCGCCGACCTCACCGAAAACTACGCCTGGCTCAAGGAGCAAGGCATCCGCCCCTACTGGTGCCTGCATCACGGCATCACGGTGTCGATGTACTACGCAGACCCTGATGGCAACCAGATGGAGTTTCAGGTGGACGCCTACCCGACGGTAGATGCCGCCAATGGCTTCATGAAAGGCCCGGGCTTCGATGCCAACCCGATCGGTGTGGAGTACGACCCCAACGAACTGTTGCGCAAGGTGAGGGCAGGAGTCGACCCGGCTACGTTGCTGCTGCGTAGCGAGCACCTGCCGGTGTCGCCAGTGCGTTCCTGGCGCGATACACCGACAGCATAGGCCGCTAAAACCCATGGTACATGCGGGTTTCGGTGGCATGTCGCCCAGACCCGTTGGTGCGGGCGGTTTTCCAGCCGGTACCCGCTTTTTCGATCAGGGCTGCGTATCCAGTGCAATTGCCCATGGCTTGCACGCTCCCGCGCTGATGCCTGCCCCACTTGGGAATAGCGCTGCGATCGGCCAGACGACACTGCTAGACTGACAACTCCTCCACTGGATGGGTATCGACTGTCATGATCAAACCCGTCAAACGCGTGTGCGCTCTCCTGTTGGCGACGGCGTCGTCGCTCGCCGCAGCCGACTACCCCGACCAGCCGATCCGCATCATCGTGCCGTTCGCGGCCGGCGGCGGCACCGACGTGATGGCACGCATGTTCGCGCAGCAGCTCGCTGAGTCGCTGAAGGTGCCGGTGGTGGTCGACAACCGGCCCGGCGCCGGTGGCACCCTCGGCTCCACAGCGGTCGCGCGTGCGCCGGCGGATGGCTACACGATTCTCCTGGGCAGCATCAGCACCCACGCGATCGCGCCAAATCTGTATGCCAAGATGGCCTACGACGCGGTCAAGGACTTTGAACCGGTGGCGCGCGCCGGCACCACGCCCTTCGTGATGACGGTGCACCCCGGGGTCGCTGCCAACACGGTGGGTGAACTGATCGCCAACGCCCGCGCCAACCCGAAAAAATATAACTACGCCTCGTCCGGCAACGGCACCACCAGCCATCTGAGCGGCGCCTTGTTCGCGCAATTGGCCGGCGTCGACATGACGCATATTCCCTACAAGTCCAATGTACCCGGCCTCACCGACCTCTTGGCCGGGCGCGTCACGTTCATGTTTGACAACATCATCGCGATGCAGCCGCACATCAAATCGGGCAAGTTGCGCGCGCTTGCCGTGACCGGCACCGAGCGCGTCACCAGCCTGCCCAATGTGCCAACCATGATCGAAGCGGGCCTGCCGCGCTATGAAGTGACCGGCTGGTTCGGCTTCTGGGCGCCGGCCGGTTCTCCGCGCGAAGTCGTCATTAGGCTTAATGCTGAACTCAACCGCATCATGCGCGAGCCCGATGTCAGGGCACGCGCCGAAGAACAGGGCGTGGACCTCACCAAATCCCAGGCGCCGGATGAATTCGGTCGTTACGTGCAGGCCGAGTTGGTGAAGTGGCGCCAGATCATCAAGGATGCCGGCGCGAAGATTGACTGAGACCGACCGCAGCGCCGGCGAGCGACTGGCGCACCGATGACTGGTCACTGCCTCAATCGGCGCGTCGCACCCACACCGCCGTATCGTGAAACACCGCGCCGCCGTTGGGCCAGCCGGGCTCGGCGCTGGTGAGAGCGTTGATGCCGATGCCGTTCTCGAAATGCTTGTTCGGCCAGATGCCCTCGACCACCACCACGCCGCGCTGCTGGCCCGCTTGAGGGTGCACGTGCACCACGACCTCGCCGCGTGCGTTGCCGACCTTTACCTTGTCGTCCTGCGCCACGCCCAAGGCAGCGCAGTCTTCAGGGTGGATCAACGCCGTCGGGCGGCGCTCGCGCTTCAATGAACTTGGGGTCTCGGTAAAACTTGAATTGAGAAAGGTGCGTGCCGGCGCTGCCACCAGTCGAAATGGCTTCTCCGTTGTCGACTCGTCGGTCACCGCGAGGTGATCAGGCAGCGCCGGCATCTCCTGCCAGCGCCCGCCGAAGCGCTGCCAGTCGCCGTGAAAATGGAATTTGCGATCGGCGGTGTCGAAGCCGTCGAGAAAGTGCATTTTCTCGAACGGGTAAGCCATGTCCTGCCCGCCACGATCGACGTTGGTCTGGGCGTCCCACATGCCTGAACGCTTGAGCGTGTCGTCCATGATGTCCCAGGCGCTCATTTCGAACCCGGGGTGTTGCGCTCCGAGGCGCCGCGCCAGTTCACTGATCACGAAATGGTTTTCGCGTGCCTCACCGGGGGCGCCAATCAGTTTTTTCGACACCTGAAATACGGTGTGACCCGCGGCGGTATAAAAATCGTCGTGTTCGAGAAAGCAGGTGGCCGGCAGCACGATATCGGCAAATGCGGCCGTCTCGGTCATGAACTGCTCATGCACGCAGAGGAACAGGTCCTCACGCGCCAGCCCCGCGTGCACCTTGTGTAATTCCGGGCACACCATCGCCGGGTTGGTGTTTTGCACCAGCATGGCGGTGACGGGCGGCCCGCCCTTGAGCGCGTCGGCATCGCCCGTCAAGATCGGGCCGAGGCGCGACTGATCGAGATCGCGCACGCTGGTGTCGATCAGGTCGAGACCTTCGATCAGGGTCTTGTCGATCGGGTAAATACTGGCGTGCCCGTACAACGCGCCGCCACCGCGATGCTGCCAGGCGCCGGTGACCGCCGCGAGGCTTACCACCGCGTGCATGTTGGCCGCGCCGTTGCGCGAGCGCGAGAAGCCGTGATGGGCGCGAATGAAGCTCGCCTTGGAGCGGCCGTAACGCCGCGCGAAGTCGATGATGACGTCGGCAGACAAACCGGTGATCTCGGCCGCCCATTGCGGGGTACGGGTAGCGACATGGGCCGCGAGCGCATCGGGTGCGTCGGTGTACTTGCGCAGGTAATCCCAGTCGGCAAAGCCTTCGGCAAACAGCACGTGCATCACGGCAGCGGCGAGCGCGCCGTCGGTGCCGGGACGCGGCGCGAGGTGAATGTCGGCCTTCTCGGCGGTGCCGGTGCGGTAGGGATCGACCACCACCAGCGTGGCGCCGCGCTTCTTGGCCGCCATGGCGTGGGTCATCACGTTGATCTGGGTATTGACCGGGTTGCCGCCCCAGATCACGATCAGGTCGGCGTGGGCAGACGCTTCGAGCATCGACACGCCGCGCTTGCTGCCGACCCCTGCGATCCAGCCAGTGTCGGACAGGGTATTGCAGATGGTCGAATACCAGCGCGAGTATTTCATCGCGTGGCGCAGCCGGTTGATGCCGTCGCGCTGCACCAGGCCCATAGTGCCGGCGTAAAAGTAGGGCCACACGGTCTCGGTGCCGTGACGCGCGGCTTTTTCGACGAACTGTTCGGCCACTCGATCAAGGGCTTCGGCCCAGGAAATCGTTTTCCAATTCTTGCTGCCCTTGGGACCAGTGCGCAGCAGTGGCTGGGTCAGACGGTCGGGGTGATGCACGCGCTCAGCGTAGCGCGCCACCTTCTCGCAAATGACGCCGGCGGTGTAGGCATTGCGTTCAGAGCCGCGCACGCGGCCAATCTTGCGCCCGACGAGACGACCATCGGCATCGGTGCGACTGTCGATCACCTCGACATCGAGGGCGCAGACGCTGGTGCAGTCGTGCGGGCAGACCGAAGGCGCGATGCGTGGCGCCGGCGACGTGGGCAGGTGAAGAGGTGCGTTCATGACCGATTGTGGCGCACCGCTACTGCCCCGTCAAATGAAAACTCGAGGGTCGGGAAGCAGCACAGCAGGTCGGCACCGGCCGGATCGGGCGGATCGCCGCCGCGTTTGAAGCCCAGTGCGGCCAGACCGCGTGCTGCCGTTTCGCTCGCTGCACGCAACTGCGCACGCGATACCGTTTTGCCGTTTTCGACAAATGCCGGCGGGTCGTCACGGCCGGCCAGACGATTTGCAAGTGAATGTTCGACTGGTTGCATGGGCGGGGCACCTGGCGTGAGCGCATTGTTTCCGGTTCGGATGCGGTACTTCCTGAGTCGGGACGCAATCGAGTACGCCATTGTCCCATCCGCAAAACCGGCCTGCACAGTTCTGTGCCGCTGCTGATTTAGGGCATCATGCGCTCCTCACGGACCAGCGTTCCGCCTCGACTTTTTCAACTCGACCGACATGACGACTACCACCGACGCATCACCATCCGCCCCTCAAACCACCGGCGTCATCGGCCTTGGCATCATGGGCGGCGCGATGTCGGCCAATCTCATCAAGGCCGGTCACACGGTGGTGGGCTTCGATGTTTCATCCGAAGCGTGTGCTCGCTTTGCCGCCCGGGGCGGACGCGTAGCCGCCTCCGCGGCCGATGTCATGCGCGCTGCGCCGGTGACCATCACTTCGTTGCCGACGGTCAAGGCCTTTCTCGCCGTCTACGCCGAGCTCGCGCAACACGCCGATGCGGGCAAGGTGCTGGTGGACTGCTGCACCATGCCGATCGAGATCAAGGAGCAGGCCTTGGCCGGACTGGCCGGCACCGGGGCCTTCATGCTCGATTGCCCCGTCAGCGGCACCGGGGCGCAGGCCATCAACAAGGATCTGGTGGTGCTCGGCAGCGGCGATCAGGCTGCGTTTGAAAAAGCCCGGCCCGTGTTCGAAGGCATGTCGCGCAAGCAGGTGTACCTGGGCGCCTTCGGCAAGGGCAGCACCATGAAGTTTTTGGCCAATCACCTGGTCAACATTCACAACGTCGCTGCGGCCGAGGCCTTCACGCTCGCCGCCAAGGCGGGCATTGATCTGAACGTCGTTTATGAGACCTTGCAGGACAGCGCCGCCACCTCGCGCATGTTCCAGATGCGCGGACCGCTGATGGTGGCCGACCGCTACGACAATCCCAGCGCGCAGATCGACATGTTCATGAAGGACCTGGAAATCATCGGCCACTTTGCCGAGCGCCTGCGTTGCCCGGTGCCGCTGTTTTCGCTGGCGACACAGTTCTACCACGCTGCGCAAAGCCAGGGCCTGGGCGCAGAAGATACGGCGGCGGTGTGCCGCACCCTGGAGAGCCTGGCAGGGGTGAAGCGCGCCGCAGCGGTGGGGGTGCCGGACAAGGCATAATGGCCGCCGCGTTGATCGTCCGTTGACGCTCACGCAAGGCCTCCCGTACCAAGCTTCCGCCGCCACTGTTTCCTCAGGGCGATTCGCAAGACCGTTGGTGCAGGCGGATCTCCTGCCGTTTTTTTAGTAAACTTGCGCGCCTCGGCGTTCGCCCGCCGCTGCCGTCAGTCTCCTTTTTTCTCAATTGAGCCAGCAATGATCCAGATCGAACATCTCACCAAAGCCTTCGGCCAGCGCCGCGTGGTCGACGACCTGACCTTCACCGTCGAGCGCGGTGAGGTGCTGGGCTTCCTCGGTCCCAACGGGGCCGGCAAGTCCACCACCATGCGCATGATCACCGGCTTCCTGCCTGTCACCTCAGGGCGCGTCAGCGTCGGTGGGCACGATGTGGCCGACGAGCCGCTGGCCGCCAAGCGGCTGATGGGCTACCTGCCGGAGAGCGCGGCTTCCTACCCCGACATGACGGTCAACGGCTTTCTGCTGTTCATCGCCGAGTTGCGCGGGCTGGCCGGCGATGCGAAGAAGCGTGCCGTGCACCGCGTGGTCGAACGCTGCTTTCTGGACAGCGTATTGCACCAGTCGATTGAAACGCTCTCCAAGGGTTACCGCCACCGCACTTGTCTCGCCCAGGCATTGATCCACGCCCCCGACGTGCTGATCATGGACGAGCCGACCGACGGCCTCGACCCCAACCAGAAACACGAAGTACGCAACCTGATCCGCGAAATGGGCAAAACCAAGGCGGTGATTTTCTCCACCCACATTCTTGAAGAAGTGGATGCCGCCTGTACTCGCGCCATCATCATCGACCGTGGCCGCATGGTCGCCAATGGCACGCCGGAGTCGCTCAAGGCGCTGTCGCAGTCCGCCGGCCGGGTCACCCTGCAGGTGGCCGGGCAGGAGGCGGCCAATGTGCAGGCCGCCTGCGCCAAATTGGCCGAGGCCGCCGGGGCCGAAGCGCTGGACGGAAAAGTGCGCGTCTCCCCCAAAGACAAAACTGCGGGCGCTGCGCTGGCGCGCTCCCTCATGGACCTGGCCGAGCGCGAGCATTGGCAGGTCGCCGAACTGCATGTCGAGGAAGGCCATCTCGATGAAGTATTCCGCAATCTCACTCTGTCCGACACGGTGCGCGCATGAACGCCGACCCAAAATCCGCTGCGATGAAAGCCAATACCCTGCTCCACATTCGCGCCATCACCAAGCGCGAGTTGTCTTCGTTCTTC
>JANLTL010000488.1:0-10337 GCA_031362905.1 Burkholderiales bacterium
TCCGGGTCGAGCGCCCATGCGCCTCCGTCTGACCCCATCGGCACCCGGCTCATCGATTCGATGCCGCCCGCGACAACGAGGTCTTCCCAACCCGAGCGCACCTTCTGCGCGCCAAGGTTCACGGCTTCGAGTCCGGACGCACAAAAGCGGTTCAACTGCACGCCTGCCACACGCCAATCCCACCCGGCTGCCAATGCCGCCGTCTTGGCGATGCACGCCCCCTGATCGCCAATCGGCGTCACGCAGCCCATCACCACGTCCTCGACTTCCGCAGTGTCGAAGTCATGGCGCGCCTGCAATTCGCGCAGCAAACCCGACAGCAGCGTGACGGGTTTGACTTCGTGCAGCGAGCCGTCCTTCTTGCCCTTGCCGCGCGGCGTGCGGATCGCTTCGTACACAAATGCTTCGGTCATGCGGTTCTCCTGGAAGGGGACGGATTCAAGCCTGAAATGATACGCCGGTCGGCTTATAAGCCCTTGCGATCAGGCTGAAACGGGGATGCATCCCTACGGGTCAAACCTCAAGCGTCGATCTGGACGATCTCGATACTCACATAGCGCAAGGCGTCGCGTCTTCCCGTCCCTTGTCCAGCGCGCCCTTGTATTTAAAACCAAGACCGCCCTGGAACCCTTGGTACACAATGCTTTTCAAGGGGAGTGCCCGCAGAACCGCATGGATTGGACTTGAGCGCGATGCCCCTTGATTCATTTGCCGCAGCGCATTGGCCGCGGGCGATGTCGAGTTCATGCGGTCGCAAGAATCTTGAAGTCGGTCGCTTTCACCACCGGCGTCTTGGAGAGTGTCCCCGCGTTTTTGCGCAACTCGACGAAGCCGTAGCGCGCCATCGTCGACAGGGTGCGGGAAAGATTGCTCGGATGCTTACCAGTGATTGCCGCCAAGTCCGCTATCGATTCAGGTCTGGCGTCGCAGATGACTTTGAGCAACGCGCGATTGTCCTCACTCAACACTTCCGCCAGCGAGCGCAGCGAGGTGAACCAGATTTTGGGTTCGCCCGGCTTGGGGTGATATTTCCCTTTGGCGATGGCGAGCATCCGCGCACGGATTTTCTCTTGCGGCAGGATGCCGATGGTGATGGGTTTCATGGCTTATCTCCGTTTTGCCTCTTCCAGAACCTTGTCTGCTTCCGGGAAAAAATCGCTCAACAACTGATGGGCGCCGGTGAATTCGTAAGGCACGCCCTTGTCACCTGCATGCCGGTGACGATGATCATAGGTAAAACGTTGCCCCGCGAACTTGAACTTTTTGGGCGGCTTGACGCCATGTGCGTTGTCGTATCCCAGAATGCGTTTGCCCGATGGATTGTGCAAAGTCAGCGAGTAGCGCACACCGTGCGGAATGTCTGCCGAAGAATCAACCGCATGCGCTTCGATCTTGATCCAATAGCCATGTTCCTGATCAAGAATGCTGCCGCCAAGCTCCAGCAGAGTATCGATTCCAGGAGCAGGCATGAGTTATCGTATCATCAATTGATATATTAAAGATGCCGGTCTTTCTTGCGTTTCGCCATGATCTACTCCACGTTTTCCAAAAATTGCCTGACCCGCTCCGCCGTCACGACCGGTGAATCGGGTGGCAGATCAAAAACCCATACGCCATTTATTTGCCGTATCGGCACTTTGCCTGCGCTGCCGCGTTGGATCAATTCGGAGACGGCCTGACCTGGTTTGATGCTGCGCGCTCGCGCATAGGTCCGGGCGGTGACGAGCGCATTGTCTTCAATGGTGAGAGTGACGCGCATGGAATGACACCTACAGAAAATCGACCCATCACTATAGCAATTTGTATCGAGCAAAAATACCGGTATCGCAACTGAAGTTCCGTATTGTCCATTGACCGCGTTCCTTCAAAACCCGCTCCCACCAACGGTTTTGGGGAATTTATCGCTCGACGCCCCGCAACGTGGGAGAGCGCTTTGCTATAATCCGCGCCTTCGTTTCATAAGGTTTTCCCCGTGCAGTTCTTCCGATTTTTGCGTCTTGCGGCCCTTGCTGCTGCGAGCTGTGTGTGTGTTGTTGCGTTCGCGCAAAACCCGCCGGCCCCTGTCATCAACGCCAAGTCCTGGCTGCTGCTCGATGTGTCGAGCGGGCAGGTGCTGGCGAGCCAGAGCCCGTCTGAACGCATCGAGCCGGCCTCGCTCACCAAGCTGATGACCGCGTATCTTGCATTCTCTGCACTCAAGGCCAAGACGCTGACGCTGGAGCAAACCGTGCCGGTGTCGCCCAAGGCGTGGAAGATGGGTGGCTCGCGCATGTTCATCGAGCCACTCAAACCGGTGACGGTGGCCGAGTTGTTGCGCGGCATGATCGTGCAGTCGGGCAACGATGCCTGCGTGGCGCTCGCTGAATTGATTTCCGGTTCCGAAGAAGCGTTCGCTGCCGCCATGACGCGCGAGGGCAAACGCCTGGGCATGAAAAGCACCGTGTTCAAGAACTCGACCGGCTGGCCTGACCCCGAGCACACCACCACTGCGGCTGATCTTGCGGTGCTGGCGAGCGCGATCATTCGCGACTTTCCTGATTTTTATTCGTTGTACTCGATCAAGGAATACACCTACAACAACATCACCCAGGCGAATCGCAACAAATTGTTGTGGGTAGACCCGCACGTCGATGGCATGAAGACTGGCTTCACCGATGCTGCCGGGTATTGCCTGGTCACTTCTGCCCGGCGCGGGCCGCGCCGCCTGCTCACGGTGGTGCTCGGTACTGCGAGTGAAAACGCGCGTGCGACTGAATCCCAGAAGCTGCTCAACTTCGGCTTCCTCAACTACGATGGCGTGAAGCTCTATGACAAAGGCCAGAGCATTTCATCGCTCGAAGTGTGGAAGGGCAGTGCGCGCGAGGTAAAGGCCGGGTTCGAGCGCGAGTTGTTCGTCACTTTGCCCAAAGGGCAGGCCGAGAAGGTGAAGGCGACACTGCTCTCGCAAAAGCCGTTGCTGGCACCGATCGCAGCGGGCCAGAGAATCGGCAGCATGAAAGTGACCGTGGATGGACGCGACATCGCAGAGGTGGCGGTGGTGGCGCTCGAAGCGGTCGAAGCGGCGGGGGTGTTCGGGCGCGCCTATGACACGGTACGGCTGTGGTTTGCCAAATCCTGACTTGAAACCAACGGAGGCGCAACGATGATTTACCTCAATGGCGAGTGGATGCCGATCGAGCAGGCGCGGATTCCGGTACTGGATCGCGGTTTCATTTTTGGCGACGGCATTTATGAATACATCCCCGTGTACGGGCGCAAGCCGTTTCGCGCCGCCGGGCATTTCGCCCGCCTCCGGCGCAGTCTCGACGCCATTGGAATCCCGAATCCCTTCAGCGACGCCGAGTGGAACGCGCTGCTCGGCGAAATCATCGCCAAGCAGGCGTTTGCGGACCAGGGCGTCTACTTTCAGGTGACGCGCGGCGTTGCGCCGCGCGACCACGCGTTTCCGCACACCCCCAAGCCCACCGTGTTCATGATGTCCAATCCGCTGCCGACCCCATCGGCGGCGCTCTACGCCAGCGGCGTGGCCTGCGTGACCGCAGTGGACAATCGCTGGCAACGCTGTGACATCAAGTCGATCTCCCTGCTCGGCAATGTGCTCATGCGCCAGCTGGCCGCCGGGCACGACGCGATTGAAACAGTGATGTTCCGTGACGGCATGCTGTCGGAGGCGTCGGCGTCGAACGTGTTTGCGGTCAGGAACGGCACCGTACTCGCACCGGTCAAGGACCACCTCATGCTGCACGGCATTACGCTCGACGCAGTGATTGACCTTGCGCGCGGCATCGGCCTGCCGCTCGAGTTGCGCCCGATTAGCGCATCCGAAGTGTGGACGGCCGACGAGTTGTGGCTCTCTTCGTCCAGCAAGGAAGTGCTGGCCATCACCACCCTCGATGGCAAGCCCTTCGGCGCGCCGCCGCACGCGGGCCAGCCGGGACCGGTGTACGCAAAAATCCGTGCTGCCTTCGACGCGGCCAAGGCCGAGCTCGCGCGTGCTGCCTGAGCCGCGCGCCGATCACCGTCCATTGCACATGACCGAGCCAGTCAACCCCGTTAGCGGCGAGCTCACCGCCTCGCTGATCGAATACCCGAGCGATTTCCCGATCAAGGTGATGGGCAAGACGCAGGCCGGTTTCGCCCAATCGATTCTCGCCGTCGTCAAGCGCCATGCGCCCGATTTCGATGAGACCACGGTCGGCATGCGCCCCTCGCGCGAGGGCAAATACCTGAGCCTGACCTTTACCATCCGCGCCACCTAGCGCGAGCAGCTCGACGCGATCTACATGGATCTGTCGGATCATCCGATGGTGAGCATGGCACTGTGATGCAGCTCATCGCGGCCACGCTATCGGCCATGCATCCAGCCACACATCCGGCCACACCGCATGCCGTGAAAGCCCTTGGTGCAAGCGCCGCAGCGGGCAGCCTCGGGCTGCAAGCCTTGGTGGTCAAGCATCTTGGCGTGATGCCCTATGCCGAGACGCTCGCCGCGATGCGCGCGTTCACGCTGGCGCGCGTGGAACATACCCCGGATGAAGTCTGGCTCACCGAACATCCCGCCGTCTACACACTCGGCCTCGCCGGCCGGCGCGAGCATGTGCAGGACACCCGTGGCATCGCGGTGGTGCAGAGTGACCGCGGCGGGCAGGTGACCTACCACGGTCCCGGGCAGGTGATTGCCTATCTGCTGATCGATCTTGCGCGCCGCGATCTGAAGGTGCGCGAATTCGTGCACCTGATCGAAGACGCTGTGCTGGCGACGCTGGCCGGCTATGGCGTGCAAGGCGAGCGGCGCCGCGGCATGCCCGGCGTTTATGTGGCCGGCGCCAAGATCGCGGCGCTCGGTCTGAAGGTGAAGCAAGGTTGCAGTTATCACGGCCTCGCGCTCAATGTGGACATGGACCTCGGCCCGTTTGCCGGGATTGATCCATGCGGCTATCAAGGCTTGGCGGTGACCAGCCTCGCCGCGCTCGGGGTAACGGCGGGCTGCGCAGCGGTGGGCGCAGGAGTAGCGGCACAACTTGGCCTGGTGCTCGATGGTGCGCAGTTCGCCAATCGGCGCGAAGGCTGACGGGCATGCCGCAAAAAGTCTGGTTGCGCTGCAAGGAAGCGCTCGACCGTGCACTCGACCCGGCAGCCGTGCGCGTGGTGTTCGATGTTGGCGCACGTGATTGCAAGGAGAGTGCCGACTTTGCGCGTGCCTACACCGCCGCCGCGGTCTACGCATTTGAGTGCAACCCGGCCACGCTGCCGCAGTGCCGTGCGGTGGCCACCGCCGAGCCGCGCGTCGTGCTTACCGAGAAGGCCGCCTCCGACCGCGCCGGGCGGCTGGCCTTTTTTCCGACCAATCCGGCCGCGACGCAGACCGGCATCGCCGGCGGCAACCCGGGCGCGTCGTCCCTGTTTGAAGCGACCGGCGCGTATCCAGAAGAGCGCTATGTGCAGGGCCGTGTCGAAGTCGAGGCGATTCGCCTCGATGTCTTTTGCGCAGCGCGCGGCATCACCGACATTGACGTGCTGTGGATGGACGTGCAGGGCGCGGAGGAAATGGTGTTGCGCGGCCTGGGCGCGCTGCTGGCCCGTGTCAAGTTCATTCACCTGGAAGCCGAGTTTTTCGAAATCTATCGCGGGCAGGCCCTGTTCCCCGGCATTGACGCCCTGTTGCGCGATGCCGGCTTCGCGCTGGCCGGCTTCACCTCGTACTCGCAGTATGCAGCCGACGCGCTCTACGCCGGTCCGGCGTCGGGGTTCACGGTGGGTGCCGCACGGGCTGCACTGCCTTATCTCGGACGCAATCTCGCCAAATACCGGCGTCATCGCCTCAAACGCGCGCTGCGGCGTATGCTCGGCATGGCCGAATGGCCGGATGCCGCAGTGGCGCAGGCGCAGGTGCAAGCGAAAGAGCAGGACCAGGACGCGAAAGGCAGATGAGCCTATGGCACTGATACAAGGCGAGAAACTGCGCGGTGACTCCAAGACGCGCCAGTCGCAGCTGGGCGCGATTCCGGTCAATGTCATCCATGCCGGGGGTGCGGCGCTTAAAAAGCCCGACTGGATCCGCGTCAAGGCCGCTTCCCCCACCACGCGCTTTGGCGAAATCAAACAAATTTTGCGCGAGCACAAGCTGCACACCGTATGCGAAGAAGCTTCGTGTCCGAACATCGGCGAGTGCTTCGGCAAGGGCACGGCGACCTTCATGATCATGGGCGACATCTGCACGCGGCGCTGCCCGTTTTGCGATGTTGGCCACGGCAAGCCCAATCCGCTCGATGCAGATGAACCGCTCAATCTCGCGCGCACCATCGCCGCGCTCAAACTGAAATACGTGGTCATCACCTCGGTAGACCGCGATGATCTCAAGGATGGCGGCGCGCAACACTTTGTCGATTGCATCCGCGCCGTGCGCACGCATGCGCCGACCACGCGTATCGAAATTCTCACGCCGGATTTTCGCGGCCGTCTCGACCGTGCGCTGGGTATTCTGGTGGCCGCGCCGCCCGACGTGATGAACCACAATCTCGAATCAGTGCCGCGCCTCTACAAGGAAGCTCGCCCCGGCTCCGACTATCACCACTCGCTCAAACTGCTCAAGGACTTCAAGGCGATCCACCCGGAAGTGCCAACCAAGTCGGGCCTGATGCTCGGTCTCGGCGAGCGTGACGAAGAAATCCTCGAGGTGATGCGCGACCTGCGCGCGCACGATGTCGACATGCTCACCCTCGGCCAATACCTTGCGCCCTCGGGCCATCACCTCGCGGTCAAGCGCTATGTCGAGCCGTCGGTGTTCAAGATGTTCGAAGCCGAGGCAGCGGTGCTCGGCTTCTCGCATGCGGCCTGCGGGCCGATGGTGCGCTCTAGCTATCACGCCGATGTGCAGGCGCATCAAGCGGGAGTCGTCTGAGACGCGCAGGTCATGCAGGCTATTTCAAGCGACGATGTGCCAAAAAACCGTTGATGGAAGCCGGTTTGCAAGGCATAGCCTCTGAAAGTGTTGGTAGACAAAGCTTTCAGGCCAAATTCCATCCGAAAAGTTTTGCTATCATGAACCGCCTCAGTCAACCGGAGACGCATATGCAGTGGAGTGATGTCGTCAACGACCGATCCCTCCAGGATTTGCCTTACAAGATCGAGTTGAATCAGCGCGGAGCGATAGAGATGACGCCAGTCAATTTTGGCCACAGCCTGATGACGGGCCGTGTCATCGATCAACTCAAGGCGCATCGTCCCGACGGGATTAGTGCGCCCGAGGTGGCGATTCAAACCGCCATCGGTGTGCGCGTGCCCGACGTATGCTGGTTTTCCAGCGCGTTCTACGAATCACACCGGCACGACGACACACTGTCAAAAGCGCCCGAACTGTGCGTCGAAGTGTTGTCGCCCGGCAATACCGGGGTGGAAATGCAGGGCAAGGTGCGCGCCTATCTCGATGCGGGCGCCAAAGAAGTTTGGCTGGTGGAACTGAGCGGCTCGATCCGCTTCTTTTCGGCCACCGGCGAAATGCCGGCCAGCACGCTATGCCCCGGCATCAGGATCGCGCCGGTCAACTGATCAGAGTACGTTCAGCAGCCACAGCGGCACTCACACCGTCATCACCAGCACGATGATCAGAGCGACACCCGCCAGCACGCGCCCAAGCGGCGTCGGGTTTTCGGGCATTTCCCACTTGCCCGGGTACCAGCGGTCGGTCTACGTCATGTAGCGCGGAGGCACCGGCCACCGGCCGCCTGCATCAGTGGCAACTGCGCGAAAACCCTGGGTGGGCAACGCTTTGGGGCCAATGACCTCAGTCTCTGGTGGCCGACTTGGTGCCGCTGTCGGGTCTGCGCGCTCGGACCGAAAACATGCGCACAAAGGTATTGGGAAACGCCTGTTCGAAGAGGTCCCAGTTTTGAAAACTGGTCATGGTGCGGTCGTCCGGAAATCGGCGCCGGTACTCCGCGAGCACGTCCGGCCCCAATCCCTGCACCAGGTCGACCGGGATCAGTCCTGCGCCCCGCAGCATGGCGTCAATCTGGGGCAGACGGTACTGGTGCTCCATGACATGGAATATCAAATCCCGGCAGGTACTGAGCGAGTAGAAATCCGCCCACCGCGTTAACCCTTTTAACGGTGCGCCTTCCGGGAGGCTGCGAACGTACTGGCGGAACTCTCTAATTCCAGCCGCGTCGGAGCGAATTCCACTTTCCTTCACATGTTGGCGCGCTGACGTGACGATTGACCGAGCCCGTTCGCTGTAGAGGGCGACCCGCAGGAAACCACCCGGGCGCACCAGCCGGGCCAGTGCGTCAAGGCCGAGCTCGGGGTGCTTCATATGGTGCAGCACGCCGCTGCTCGATACGAGGTCGAAGCTGCCTTCTGCCAAGCCCAGATTGAGCAGGTCAGCCTGGCGAAACTCGATGTTGTCGATGCCCAGTTCGCGTGCGCTGCGTTTGGCAAAGACGAGGCTGGCCAAACTGAGGTCGACCGCCAGTACCTGTGCGTCGGCGATATCCACTGCCAACTCGCAGGCCTCCTTGCCGGTACCGCAACCGGCAACAAGGATGCGCACCGGATCGCCGGTTGGTGCGCGTAAATGAATCATCGAAACCGGATTGGCAATCCAGTCTGCCAGGCTCGCAGGTGAAAAGCGGTCGAGCGAAAACCAGCGCGGATAGGGATTTTCCTCGTACATCTGGCGCACCGCGCGTGACGTTTCATCAACGATCGGACCCAGAGACCCGATATGCGCGCGCTCTGCCCGCTCGGTCAATACGTTGGTCACTGCTTTCTTGAACAAAAGTACCCACGCCGGATCAGCGGTGCAGGTGGCCATGCTGCTGATGCCGGGCAGGTCATGGATCGGCCGATACATGGCCAGCAGAGCCAGCGTGCGCGGATCCGTGTGCGGATTCACCGCACCACACTGCGTGAGAATTTGGGCAGACAGAGCTTCGATTGCCGCGCCCTCGCCGGCACTTTCCCCATACACGTACTCGTTGTTGAAGCATTGGAGAGCCAGTGCGCATGCAAATCCCAGTGGCACCGCCGCCCGGAACGCTGGATCGAGCGCTATCCTTGACCGGATACGCTTCACCAACGTCTCCAGATCGGCATCGTTCACCACGCCTTCACACAGCAGCAATCTGAACAGCGTGTCATCCATGACATCGTGAAGGCCGGACGGTGGAGAGTCGCGAATTTCCGCGGCGCCAGCCAATCCTTCAATCGCCGCGTCGAGCGGTGGAGTCGTCATGAGAACGCGAATGAAGATATCCAAAAACCGCGACAGATCGATGTCCCGGCGCTGCAGGAAGTGCAGGATTTCAGTGCGCCAAAACGGGGCAATTGCAGAAGTTCTCAAGTGCCGCAGGCAGGTAATGCCAGGTTCGCGGTTCAGCGCACGCTGTGGATCTCTGACAAACGCCGCCTGAAAGAATTGCGCGGCTGCGCCCCACTGCACGTCGCTCATCAAGGCCTCTGCAAGCCGATAGTGAATCTCGGCAACCTCCGGGGCCAACTGCAACGCCTCACCATAGGATGCAATGGCGTCCTTTGCGCGACCCTGGGCGGCGCGGCAAACGCCCAATCGCATATGCGCCTCCGCAAACGATGGCGCCAGTCGCGTGGCCTGCGACAAGCTCGCGGCGGCGACGACAAATTGCCCCAATGCCAGCTCCGCGTTGCCGCGCGTGAGCCAATACGGCGGAATGTCCGGGCGCAACTTGATGGCCTGCTTGGCTGCCCCAAGAGACTGCTCGTGCTGTTGCTGCTGCTGAAAGATGGTGGCGAGCAGGTTCCACGCGTCTGCGAGCCGGGGGTTTGACTCCAGGAGGGACTGGCAAATCGTCTGTGCATCAGCCAACGCGCCCGCCTGACAAAGGCGGATGACCTCGCCAAGTTGCGCGCGTGGATCTGGAGAGGGAGAGCTGTCTGGCATGTGGTTTCGATTGTATTGCCGTGAGTATCTAAAGAATTTTCAGCAAGCGCAGCGGTACCCACACCGTCATCACCAGCACAATCACCAGTGCGACGCCGGCGAGAACGCGCTGCAGCGGCGTCGGGTTGTCCGGCATTTCCCACTTGCCCGGGTCCCAGCGATCGGTCCAGGCCATATAACGCGGCGGCTCCGGTGCCTGGCCGTCGCCCTCATCCGGCTTCTGGTTGTCACGCGGTGCTTCGCTCACGCCGCCTCTTTCAGCGCCGCCACCAGCAGCGCCTCAAACTTGACGAAGTCGAGCTCACCGAGGTAGCTCTTGATCACACGCCCCTCGCGGTCGATGACAAAACTGGTCGGCACCACGCGCACGTCGCCATTGACCGCGCCGAACGCCTTGGCGATCTCGCCGCGCGCATCAAGC